>CAZFSQ010000010.1:0-15230 GCA_964521975.1 uncultured Oligoflexales bacterium
AGCTATTAAACTTGCTTTGGCACTTGAAACAACGATTTATGAAAAAAGTGTCTTTGCGAGGAAACAATATTTTTATCCTGATTTGCCTAAAGGATATCAGATTAGTCAGTTTGATAAACCGTACTCTGAGAATGGAAAAATTTATTTAGATGATAAAAAATTTATTCGACTTAAAAGAATTCATATGGAAGAGGATGCTGGAAAAAATATTCATGAAGGAGCATTTTCATTTGTGGATTTAAATAGGGCTGGAGTTCCTTTGCTTGAAATTGTTTCAGAACCTGATATGCACTCAGGAGAAGAAGCAACGAAATATCTTAAAAACTTACATCGCATTGTGACTTTTTTAGAAATTTCCGAGGGCAATATGGAAGAAGGGACATTTCGGTGTGATGTGAATATTTCGCTTACGGATAAAAGTAAAGGTGGACTTGGGACAAGGTGTGAAATTAAAAACCTTAATTCGTTTCGTAATGTTGAGAAAGCAGTTAAATATGAAATTATTCGTCAGAGTGATTTATTAGATCATGGGAAAAAAGTGGTGCAAGAAACAAGAACCTTTGATGCGGCGAGTGGTAAAACAGCAACCCTGCGACTAAAAGAAGATAGCCCCGATTATCGGTATTTTCCCGATCCTGATTTAAAACCACTTTTTATTTCAGAAGAGAGAATCTATAAAGTCAAATTATCTATGCCAGAATTACCAGATAAAAAATTAAAAATTTTTGTTGAAGCATATAAATTAAGCGTGGATGAGGGAGAAATTATTTTGCAAGATAAAAATTTCTCGAATTATTTTGAAAAAATTTTGGAACTAAGTAAAAAAAATAAAAAGACAAAAATCACACCGAAACAAATTGCAAATTGGTTGGTTGGGGATGTTCTTCATGCCATTCATGAAGGATATGGGAGTTTTAAAAATCCTCCCATAGAGGAATATAGACTTTTGAGTTTAATCGAACAGGTGGCGAGCAAAAAAATATCAATTTCGATGGGAAAAGAAATTTTTAAATTGATGTTAGATGATAAACGCCCACCGGAGAGGATTATAGAAGAAAAGGGTTTCATTCAGGTAGAAGATCGTGAGCAGATAGAAAAATGGGTGGAGGAGGTATTAAATAATTCTCAAGAACAAATTAAAGAGTATTTAAATGGTAAAGAAAAAGTTTTCGGCTATTTTGTGGGTCAGGTGATGAAAAAAGGTAAAGGAAAAATTAATCCAGAGACATTGAATGAAATTTTAAAAGAAAAATTGAAAAATGTTAGAGCTTAAAAATAAATTAAGACGTTTCATCAATGAGGGCCACGCCACCCATATTTATTTTGAATCAGGATTTCTAAAGGAAAAAAAACCAAAATATAGATATCAATATTTTAAAAATAAAAATAAATATTTGTTTGATCTTGCTTCTTGTACAAAAGCTCTTGTCACAGTACCCCTAGCCTTTCAGATGCTTTATGACAAAAAAAAGAAACTGAGTTCCGAAAAAAAAAAGTTAGTATATAAACTCCTAAATCATCAAAGCGGCTTTCCTGCGTGGGTTAATTTTTGGTTGATTCCCCCAACACTTTTTGAAATGAAAAATTTTTCACAAAAGAAAGTTTTAAGTTATCGTCAAAAAAGAATTCTTGAAGGGCTAGAACATGCAGAATTATATCGCGACAGAGAAAAAAAATATCTTTATAGCGACGTTGGATTTATTTTGTTGGGGGAAATGATTGAAGAATTTTATGGAAAAAGAGTAGATGAATTATTTATAAAAAAGTTATTAAAAGAAAAAAATAAAAATATTGGTTTTTGTCTCAATCAAAAAAATTATATTCCTACAGAATATAAGAATATTGTTCACGATGAAAATGCTCAAGCGATGGGAGAAATTGCTGCTCATGCTGGGTTATTTGCAAAAGGAGAGGAATTAGGAAAATATATCAAAAAACTTTTTTTGTCGGATCTAGGAAAGAAAATATTTGAAAAAATTCAGAAAGAGAAAAATGACAAAGAGCATACACACGGATTTAAAATATTTAACAATAACTTCATGGGCCATCTTGGCTTTACGGGAACAGGATTTTGGGTAAGTACGACGTACAACAAGTCAAAAAAAATTGAAGATCAAATTTATATTGTTTTATTAACCAATCGTGTCATTGAGGGAAGAAAAGTTTTTAAACCAATTTCTGATTTGAGGGAGTGGGTTTTCGAAAAAAGTAATTTTTTAAAATTTAAGAGCAAACCCTGACTGGTATATAAAAAATCTAACTACAGTTAGAAATTCTTGCTTTTCGATCCTGGTTTAGTTAAAATCTAACTACGGTTAGAAAAATGCTATTTCCTTAACTAAACTACATCTATTCAAACTATAGTTAGAAAAAACGATGCATACCACCAAAGAAATAACTCAAATCATCAAGGCAAGACGCAAAGAACTTCAACTTAATCAGTCTGAGCTTGCAGGACTTGCAGGTCTTTCTATTGAAGGTTTGAGCAAGATTGAAAGAGGGGATGCTCAGCCTAAACTAACGACGGTGCTTAAACTGATCCGACTTTTGGGAGGAAATATTGATATCTGTTGGAACCGTAATGGAAATGAGTAATCTCACGGTTTGTTTTGAAGATCAAATTGTCGGCAATCTTTCTCGCGATCTTGATGGCAGCATGTTTTTTAATTATTCCACCCATTGGCTCAGAAGCAAGACGTCGTTTCCTCTTAGCCTAATTCTCAAACTTAGAAGGGAGCCTTATCGTGGACAAGAAGCCCTCTCTTTTTTTGAAAACTTACTGCCAGAAGCTGATGTTCGACATCGCATAGAACGATTTTCTGGAATTTCTAGCGGGAATGATTTTGAATTTTTGCGACGTTTTGGAGAAGATTGTGCAGGAGCGATTACAATTCATTCATTTCCTCCATCACAGACAGATACGTTAAAAAAACGAAAAAAAAAGCAAACTCAAATAGAAATTACTCCTCAGAACGTTCGTAAAGTTATTGAAAATGATGAGCCATTACAACTCGCGATGGGACTTTCTGAAGAAGAGTTGCCGCGTTTTTCTTTGGCAGGTGCTCAAAATAAATTTCCTTGTGTGTTTGATGGAAAACGTATTTTTTTGCCAACAGAGGGCTCACCGACAACTCATATTGTAAAGTTACCCATTCGTGTGGGAGAAAAACTTCTTGATTCCGTGTTTAATGAATTTGTAGCGATGCAATTGGCAAATGCTTGTGGTTTACCGGTTCCTTCAACTCAAGTTATAGGGAGTAATTATCCCGTTTTTATCATTCAACGTTTTGATCGTGAAAACAATGGAACAAAATGGTCTCGTATCCATTGCCAAGATTTTTGTCAGGCGTTAGGTATTTCAGGTAAAAATAAATACGCATCGCATGGCGGACCTGAGCTTAAAGAGTGTTACCAGGTAATTGCAGAAAATAGCTATCAACCTTCATCTGATTTACTGGCTTTTATTGACTGGATTGCTTTCAATCTCGCTATTGGCAATAATGATTCTCATGCAAAAAACATCAGCTTATTATTAACGCGACATGGTTTGCGATTGGCCCCATTTTATGATTTAGTGGCAACAGCACTTTATCCACAATTCAGTACACAATTTGCTTTTCCTATTGGTGGGATTACAAGATGGGAACGTATTCGGTCCAACCATCTTGAAATATTAGCGATGGAACTTGGAATTAAATTCAATTTTCTTAAATCACGTTGGTTGCAATTATTTTTTAATCTTCGTTCAGTTGACGACTCTATATTTGAGCAATCCAAAAAAATCCCGCAGGTTGGAATTACCTATCGTAAGTTGAGAAATGTCATCAAAAAAAGAATCAATCATCTTGAAAAATACGCTTTGAAATAGGATTTACAAATATGGGTTTATTTAAGATTTCTTATCGAAAAGCAGGCAGTGGCCTTGATATTTTTACAAAGATGTTCGAGCATATGACCAAAATGGAATGAATTCCATTTTACGCATGACTAAAATGGAGTATACTCCATTTTATGGGTGTTTCAAAAAGATATATTAAAGATGAAGTTTTATCTGCTTTAGATAAAAAAATGGTTTTTATTGGTGGACCACGCCAAGTTGGTAAAACTACTTTTTCCCTATCACTATTAAATCACAAAAAAGAATCGCAAAAAGAAAAACATCCTGCGTATTTAAATTGGGACCACCCATTGGTCCCCCCAAAGTTACGCATGATGCAATTACCCATAGATGAAAAATTAATTATTTTAGATGAGATTCATAAATATAAACATTGGCGGAATTTGGTGAAGGGAATTTATGACACAGAAAAATCAAGTCGTAAGATTTTAGTCACGGGATCAGCGAGGTTAGATTTTTACAGAAAAGGGGGAGATTCCTTAGCCAATCGCTATAGATATTTTCGGTTACATCCTTTCTCACTAATAGAAATGAATAAGAGTCCATCCGAAAAAGATTTAAATTTATTATTAAAATTTGGAGGATTTCCAGAGCCGCTTTTTTCTCAAGATGAAAAAACATTACGTCTTTGGCAAAGAGATCGAATGATACGAGTGGTAAGAGAAGATCTGCGTGATCTGGAAAACGTTCGTGAAATTTCTATTATTGAGCAATTGGCAGAGGTGCTACCAGAAAGAGTTGGATCAACGCTTTCTATAGCAAATTTGGCACAAGATTTATCTGTGGACCATAAATCTATTCAAAGATGGGTCAGTATTTTTGAAAACTTATATTATTGTTTTAGGATTCCTCCGTTTGGAGCACCCAAAATTAGGGCCGTTAAAAAAGAGCAGAAGCTTTTTTTGTGGGATTGGTCTGTCATTGAAAATGAAGGGGCCAAATTTGAAAATTTAATTGCATCGCAACTTTTGAAATATTGTCATTGGCTAGAAGATTCGGAAGGATTTAGAATGGAATTGCGATTTCTTCGTGATAAAGAAAAAAGAGAAGTTGACTTTGTGGTGCTGCAAAATAAAAAACCACTTTTTGCCGTAGAGTGTAAATCAGGAGAAAAAGCAATATCTCCCCATGTACATTATTTTGCTGCGAGAACATCCATTCCAAATTTTTATCAAGTCCATCGGGGTGAAAAAGAATATTCAACAGGCAATATAACTGTTATGCCTTTTATAAAATTTTGTAAGCGTTTAAATATGCCTTAAAAATAGCCATGATTACGGCGGTATCAACCTAGAGTTCAAGGTTAAAGCGAGCTTGCTAAAACAGCATTAAAATGTTAAATCCCTCTTCTATGAATTTCCTTAAATTTAAAAATATTTTGTTATGTTTTATCATGTTATTGTATTGGCAAAACCTTTCTGCCAATACTTGTGAAAGGATGTTTTCTCTTTCCCCTGAAGTGAAATTATATCTTCCTACTTATTTAAGATTTCTTATCGAAAAGCAAGCGATAGCAAGAGAGGATTTAGAGAGATATTTGAAGGGTAATGTGTTGCTCGAAGATGTCATTCGTTCAAATAAAAAATTGAATACGATCGAGATTAGTGAATATACAAATGGATTAAAATCGGCAAAATTTATGGGAGATGTTGCTGATTGGGAAAGTGAAGTTTTAGCAATTATTGAGGCTGCTAAAATCAGCGAAGAAAAAATAATTCAAGATAGAGATATGACCCAAAATGCTTATTTTCTACCCATGATATTTCATCCTATTCCACCAGGAACTTTCATGATGGGCGAAGGACAAGAAGAGAAAGAAGTAACCCTAACTCACCGAACAGAGTGGATGTCTACGAAAGTGACACAGAGTCATTGGGCCAAGCTTATGGGTGCTAACCCATCACGCTTTAAAGGAATACATAATTTTGCGTTAGATATAGATGGTAAGAAAATTAAAATGCAGGGAGATCATCCTGTAGAAAGTGTTACTTGGTTTTCTGCTTTAGTATTTGCTAACCGTCTATCGGAGGAACATGGATTAAAACCTGTTTATGATTTTAGTGCGGTAAAATTTAAACCAGTAACAAGTGCTGAAGAAGGGACATTAGATAATATTGAAAGTGGAGAAATAAAAATCAATGCTCCAGATGGTGATTATTACCAAGCAGAAGGCTATAGATTGCCGACGGAAGCTGAGCATGAATATGTGAGAAAAAATCTTGGGACAGCCAATGGAAAATATTATTTTGGAGATGATGAGACAGAGCTTAAGAATCATGCATGGTTTGATAAAAATTCAAACGGGATGACACATTCTGTGGGCGAACTTGAGCCATTAATAATCAATGGGAATAAATTTTATGATTTGTATGGAAATGTTAATGAATGGGGTTTTGATTCTGTTAATGGCCCCGACCGCGTTCTTCGTGGCGGCAGTTGGTTCGAGCCCAGCAGGTACGGCCTCTCTGCTTTTCGTTATTACGGGCCACCCGCCGATCACGACAGCTTTGTTGGCTTCCGCTTGCTGAGGACATTACCCTAGACACTTTTACCCTTTGCAATATCCACAATTTCACCCAACGCGAGGCACGTCAGTAGCCGAAGCGAGGGTGCGGGGATGGGGAATTTGAACGAAAACTGCTTTCCGCTGTTTAAAAAAAGATTCATAATCAGCGATAGAGTTTTTGTGGAGAAGATCAGTCACATCATTTTATGGAAACACAACTTTTCATTCTCGGTCGCGGCATTTCAGGGCTTTCTGTAGCTTATACGCTAAAAGATATTTCCCATTTTAAAATTACAATAATTGGTAAAAAACATTTTTTAAATTCAGCGTCTCGTGCCGCACAGGGGATTTCGACGATCAAGGGTCACATTCAGGGCAATCGTGAATTATTTCGACAAAAAATGTTAGGTCATGAAAAATTAAAAAAATGGATGAAGGAATTAAAAATAAAAAATTTATTTTCAGAGGGTATTTATGAACCATATGAGTTTGGTGAAGATTATCGAAAAGCCAAGATGAAAGTTTATAAGAAAAAATTTTTAGGTTTGATGGATATAGAAATTTTAGAAAAAAATAAAGATCAAAAAATAAATAATGTTTGGAATAAAAAATGGGACGGTAGTTATTTTTATCCAAATGATTATTTTTTTAACCCAGATTTATTTCTGGATGCATTAGAGAATGAATTAAAAAAAAATGGGGTTCATTTTATTGATGATGAAGTTAAAGAATATTTTCCTTGGGGAAAAAATGGGTGGCAAGTTGTAACAGAAAAAGAAAATAAATATGAAGCAGAAGAATTGATATTTACTGTAGGAGAAAAAACGCAAAAAATGGTGTTTGATAAATATCTTCAAAAGAAACTAATGAACGAAAGCTTTGGGATGACTTGGGTTGAAAAAATTGAAGATAAAAAAAAAGCGGCTTGGGGAGTTTTAAGTGAAAAAAATAGTTTTCAAAAATTAGGGAATCACTTGAGAATAGGAGGAATTTCTGAAGAGAGAAATTTTCAAGAAAAAAGAAACTGGATTAACCTTCCAAAAGGGGAAGTGGAAATAAGAAGTGGGTATAGAACGGAAGGAAGTCATAAAAAACCCATCGTAGACTTTTTAGAAGTAGAAAATCGCAGATTATTTTTTTCCTGTGGGCAGTATAAGAGTGGGTTTCAACTTGCTCCTGTTTGTGGTGAAATTATAAAAAATTTATTATTAGATATAGATTCAGTTAATGTGTTTAATTTAATCCAAGTAAAACAAAACTCCCCTCATTAAATTCAAGGTGAACCCCATGATTGCCGATCATTTTTTGAACGATCTCTTCCTTTATAAAATTTCGATCTAATAATAAAAAAGCTACGCCCGTTTTTTGAAAATGATCCCATAAAATATCAGTAAAAATTCCATCTTGAGTCAGTTGAATAAAATGAGGGAAAAAATCATTATATATTTTAGGAGAATAAGAAAAATAGCCATTGTAAAAACGAGACCCTGTATAAATGATATCCAGTAAGGAACGAGTGTCCTCAAAAGTGTTACCTTTATAGGCAGGAAGACGAAGAATTATTTTTTCTTTACCCGCCACTTTTTTAATCGTAGCGTGAAGCTTTTCATTGGGATCATAAGACACATCATAATATTGTCCTTTGCCATACCGTGAGAAGAGGTTATAGGATTGATGAATTAAAAATAGAGCACATGAAATTAAAAATAATTTATTCAGATATTTATTGTCGCGATTTAGTTTATTAAATAAAAAATTAATACCGCAAGCTGTAAAAAGAGGAATAAGAGAATAACCAAAAAATGCCATCCGAATTGAATATCTTTGCATATTAAAATATGGGAAATGTTTATATAATACTTGATAGGGTTCCCAACTAAAGACATGTTTGAACCATGGCCAATGACCGACGCTTAAAATAAGACTTAAACTAAAAACAGCATATAATAAAATGAAATTTTTTTTAAATTCCTTCGTGAATTGTTGTATAAATAATATAGGTATAAAAGCAAAAAAAAGTAATCCTAAAGAAAATCCGAATTCATTTTCATATAAAAGTGGAAATAATACTTGCTTTGAATTTTTTACAACGACCCCCCATTCATATTCTCTTTTAGGGGCATCGGCAAAATCAATAAGAAGATAATGTTGATATTTCGCCCAGAAAGTTAATAAGAGCAAAACTAAAAGCAAAGGATAACATTCTTGGAAGGTTGTTTTCACTAAGTCAAATAAATTAAATTTTAGATTTTTGAATTTTTCATAAAGATAAAAAAAAGCGACCGGTATTCCAAATAAGCCAGCGTGGTAGGCAAGGTGTTCTTCGCTTAAGGCAAAAAATAATAAACAAAAACTTAATAAAAAAATCCCCGACTTTCTTTCTTTATCCGATATAAAAATTTTAAAAATTCCCAAAAAATAAAGAGGAATAACAAAACAGGAAAATGCAATATGTTGCCCCTGAAACATCAAATATGTTCTAAGAGGAATAAGAGGTAATAGACTCGAAGCAAAAATATTGAGGATTGGATTTACGCTAAAGCGGCTGATTAAAATAGTGGAGCAAAAGATAGAAAAAAAAGATGGTAAGAAAATAAAAGCGAGGTTATAAGATGCAGCCAGAGGTAAAAAAAGAGATAAAACACCTCCTAAATAAACCAAAGGATCGGTAACAAGAGGGGTAAAAATTTCGATATTGTTAGCGAATTGAAATTTATCTTCCAGTAAAAAATCCCCTGACAGAATATTTTTTCCAGCGGCCCAAATCAAATAAAGCATTTGTAAATTATCGGGTGTGATCGTTGGCCAAAATTCCCCCTCACCAGGATGAACAAAGGATAAGGGTATGGCTTGAAAAAAATGGGTAAGAGATAAGGGAAATTGAAATAAAAAAATAATTAAAAAAATTGCAAAAGAATATAATGCTAATTTGATGTAGTATAAAAATTGTTGTGTAAGAAATTTGTTTTTTAATTGTATCACCATCAATAAAATATCACTCATAGTTAAAACATTAAATGGAAAGAAAATTATACCAACCCAATCCATCAGATCAAGATCATCTTCTTTGTCTTAAAGAACTAAAAATTGAAAATTTCAAAAACAAGAATGTTTTGGATCTGGGTTGTGGCAGTGGCTATTTATGTCAGAAAGTATTTTTAGAAGGCGGAAATAAAATTTATGGAGTGGATCTTAAAGAGCCTAAATTTTTTGAAGATGATACCAAGTGGATATATTTAAATCTTGATCTTGATCAAAAAAATTGGAGCTTTGATCTCAAAGAAAAATTCGACCTAGTTTTTGCCTTTGATATTTTAGAACATCTTTCATCACCCTATTATTTTCTAAAAAACTGTAAAGAAAAAATGAAAGAAAATTCTTTTTTAATTATCACAACACCTAATATTTTTTCTTGGGAAAGATGGAAAAATCCAATCGCGTGGTCGGGGGCCAACGACCCAGAGCATAAAACTCTTTTTTCTCGATATAGCCTTGAATTTTTATTGAATAAAACGGGATTCAAGGTTGAGAGCATATCCTCCCCTATCCGCTCATTAAAAAAGTGGAATGTAAAACACCCCCAAGTGGGTGGACAAATTATTTGTAAAGCATCATTAAAATGAACGAAAAATATGGCTAAAAAGTTTACGCATCGCAATGAATCATTTCTTTGTTTTAATTGTCAAAAAAATGTGCCTAAAGCTGGGGTGGGTTGTCGCGATCATTGTCCCCATTGCTTATTTTCATTGCACGTGGACATCAACCCTGGAGACCGTGAAAATACTTGTCAAGGAATTTTAGAACCAATTTCCTATGAATCAACAGGGCATAAAGGTATCATGATTCACTATCGGTGTAAAAAATGTCAAAAGCAGTCAAGGGTTAAAGCTCTTTTGGAAGATAAAAACGAACCTGATTGCTATGAGCAAATTTTAAAACTAATTGAGTAAAATAATAATGAATAAAAAAAAATGGAGCCTTCTTTTATTTGCTGTTTCGATCCTGTTTTCTCTAAGATTATTTATTTTTCAAGAGGAAAGAATTAGACCGCATGGGGATGGAATTGATTATCTTTTAGTGGCTAAAAACATTTCGGAAAGAGGAAAGTTTTCTGATCCTGTGCGATTACCAGGCTACCCCCTTTTTATTTTGATGGTTAAAAAAATGTTTTTTTCAGAGGAAAAATTAGAGACCCCTCTTCAAGGAAAAGAATATCTATTAGCTCAAAATATCTTGGCATGTGCCTCAGCCCTCATCTTTTTTTTTCTTATACTCAGGACAACACAAAATTATATCTTTTCTCTTTTAGCCATGTTTTTTGCTTTCACCAACCCCTTTTGGATAGAGTTTGAGGGTACGCTATTATCAGAGACGCTTACAGTATTTTTTCTTTTATCCTCTTTATTGTGCATGAAATTATTTTTGGGTTTCAGAGATAAAGATATTGATAAAGCGACTAAGCTGCTGATAGCAAGTTTCATACTTTCATTTCTATTATTTTTGACTAAACCATCCTTTGCTTTTTTGCCGCCGCTATTTTTTTTAACAATGAATATAGGTAGGTTTAACAAAAAAATATTTTTGAGTTCTTTCGTGATGACGGGAATATTTTTGGGAATATTTTTTGGATTCTCTTACCATCATCAAAAACGATATGGTTTTTTTAATGTTTCGAGTGTTGGAAATATTAATACGTTTGGAAAAGCCCTCCAACTAAAGCTTTGGCAAGATGAGAGATTTAAGGATACAGAAATTTCTCAAGTCATGAGCAAAATCGAAAAAGAGGGAAGATTTAAATTACAGATTTCATATATCTTGAATGAGATTAAAAATAGGACCCCCCATCTCTATGACGACTATTGTATTCAATTATCAGATTGGGGGAGAATGGTATTAAAATCGAATAGAGAGACTTATTTTTTCTCTTCAGTTAAAATCCTTTGGGATGAAATATCTTCCTATTTAAGAAATAATTATTTTGCAATTAGAGATCACGTTACAATCCAATATTTAGATTTATGGCACAGTAATTTTTTTGGGTGGATGCAGTATCTGCTTTTGGCAGTGAGTCTACGCTTGTTGATAATTGCGTTATTTAAAAAATACGATTTATTTTTGCTTCTAAACTGTGTCATAATTATCGCTCTTCAGGTGCTTTCAGCGTTTATGAGCTATGGGGAATTTATTAGACTTAGGATGCCGATTGAGCCGTTGCTTTATTTTGTGGTGCTTATTTCTGGTTTTTCTATTTTATTTATAGATAGCCGAATCATTTTAGAGAGGGTCCTTGCTTGGAAACAAAAAAAATAGCGATTATTGGGGGAGGTCCAGCAGGGCTTACCGCAGCCTATCGTTTAGTAAAGGAAAATAATTTCCAAGTGCAGGTATTTGAAGCGGATGAAAAATATGTGGGTGGGATTTCCAAAACGGTCCAATATAAAGGATTTCACTTTGATATTGGGGGCCATCGTTTTTTTTCTAAGTCTAATGTGATTGAAAATCTTTGGACAGAACTTTTACCGAACGACATGCTCGTGCGTCCTCGGTCATCAAGAATTTTTTATAAGGACAAGTTTTTTTCATACCCTCTTGATGGTAAAGAAGCTTTGTTTAAATTGGGGATCTGGGAAGCGATTCAATGTTTGGCCTCATATTTTAAAGCAAAATTATTTTCTAAACGCGATGTAAAGAGTTTTGAGGATTGGGTCAGTAATCAATTTGGTTATCGCTTGTTTAATATTTTTTTTAAAACTTATACCGAAAAAGTTTGGGGGATGAGTTGTAAAGAAATTTCAGCGGATTGGGCAGCTCAGAGAATTAAAGGACTTTCTCTCTATACAGCGATTAAAAACGCAATTTTCAAGCCAAAAAAATCCAAAGACCAAGTGATTAAAACTTTGATTGATTCTTTTCGTTATCCAAGAAAAGGTCCAGGGATGATGTGGGAGGCTTGTGCAAAAAAAATTAATGAATTAGGAGGAACAGTTTCTTTGGGGAGTTTTGTACAAAATTGTAGTTACTCACAAGAAACAAAAAAGTGGCAAATAAGTTACAAGCAAAAAGATCAAATTAAAAAATTTGAGAGTGAGCATCTTATTTCATCAACCTCTATGCGTGAATTAGTTGGGATGTTAGCAAATGATTTGCCGCAGGCGGTAATAGAGGCTGCGAAGGGTTTAAAGTATCGTGATTTTTTGACCGTGGCACTTATTCTTCCAGAGAGAAATTTATTTTCGGATAATTGGATTTATATTCATGATCCTAAAGTCAAAGTGGGTCGTGTGCAAAATTTTAAATCTTGGTCCGAGGAATTGGTTCCTGATCAAAAATTATGTTGTTATGGGCTTGAATATTTTTGTTTTGAAAACGATGGAACATGGAATGCAAAAGACGAGGATTTAATAAAACTTGCAGGTGAGGAATTAGAAAAAATTGGTTTATGTAAAGCGAGCGAGATAATTGACGGCTGTGTTGTGCGACAAGCCAAAGCCTACCCTGTTTATGATGAAAGCTATCAAACCAACGTGGATATTATTAAAGAAGCTCTCGAAAAATATTTTCCAACGCTTCATCTAGTAGGAAGAAACGGAATGCATAAATATAACAACCAGGATCATGCGATGATGACGGGGCTTCTTTGCAGTGAAAATATTATTGCTGAAAAGAAAATCTATGATCTTTGGGCGGTCAATCAAGATGCTGAGTATCATGAATCAGGGGAAGCGGGAGAAAGCTCTAGCGTGTCTGGACTAAGACTTGTTCCTAGAGCAATTCATAACTAAATGAAAAAAGACAGAACGGAAATTTCTATAGTTGTGCCTCTTTATAATGAAGAGGGGGTTGTTAATGAATTATATGAACGCCTCAAAAAAGTTCTCGATAGCTTAAAAAAATCCTATGAAATTGTTTTTGTCGATGATGGGTCGAAAGATCAAAGTTATGCAATTGCTGAATCTTTAGCTAAAAAAGATGCAAAATTAAAACTGGTAAAACTGAGAGGAAATTTTGGTCAAACAGCAGGTATTGCCGCAGGTATTGATCATTCCAGCGGAGAAATTGTTATCCCAATGGATGGTGATTTGCAACACGCTCCAGAAGATATTCCGATGATGCTAGAAAAAATGGATGAAGGTTTTGATATTGTCAGTGGTTGGCGAAAAAATAGAGTAGACGGCTTCATTCTTAGGCGTTTTCCATCGAAGATAGCCAATGGGTTAATGAGAGTTCTTTCTGGAATTGAGCTGAATGATTTTGGTACGACTTTTAAAGCGTACCGTCGCGATGTTATTAGCCAAGTGAGACTATACGGACAGTTTCATCGTTTTATACCTGTACTATGTAAAAGTGCTCTGAAAGTAAAAATTGCTGAAGTTCCCATTCAAAATATTGTACGTCCTGTAGGGAAATCAAATTATGGCATTTGGCGAACATTTACCGTTTTTTTTGATCTTATTCGTTTAAAATTTTTATTAAGTTTTTCGACAAGACCGCTTCAGTTGCTTGGAACTCCCGGAGTTATATCTTTTATTATGGGTCTATTATTAATGTTTTATATTTTATGGGAAAGAATTTTCTCAGGGGCAACGCTTCAACAATTAGGAAGCGGAATTTTTATTTTGTCGATTGCATTATTATTGGCAGGGGTGCAATTTATTTTTATAGGTCTTGTGGCCGAATTGATCGTCAAGCTTTATCATGATGGTCATCGGGTACGCTGCTATGTTGTAGAAAAAAGATTGAATGAGTTTTTAGACCCAATTTATCCAGTGGAGTAAGGAGAATAAGCATATGTCTTCTTTTAATCAAAACTATTCAAAAATTTATGATGCACTTTATCATGATAAAAACTATCAAGAGGAAGTAAGTTTTATTTTTAATCTAGCGAAAAAGTTCTCCTCTATTCCTCTCGATAATTTAGTAGAATTTGCATCTGGGACGGGAAATCACGCCGTAATTTTTTCAAAGTTATTTAAAAAAATTCATTTAAATGATTTATCGCAAGAAATGCTTCTTTGTGCCAAAGAAAAAATTCAAACATTAAGATCATCCGATACTTTCTTTTCTTATTCTCAACTTCCCATGCAAGATTTTATTTTAAGTGATATAGAAGAAAAATTCTCTTTGGGTTTATCATTATATACCGCATTAGGGTATTTACAGAAAAAAGAAGACCTCGTTAGGTTTATTCAGAATCTCAAAACTAATCTTAAACCTGGTGGAGTTTTTTTCTGTGATCTATGGAATCAAAAAAAAATGTCAAAAGAATTTTCACCCTATCGTGTTAAAAAAATTGAAACAGCTCAATATCAGATTGAGAGAGTTTCTCGCGTAGAACATTTTCCTGATGTGGAATCTTTAGAAGTTAATTATGACATTCATGTGCATGAGAAAGAAACGCAAAAAGAATTTAACATCCAAGAAAAACACCTTGTCAAATATCATAACCCCGATGCGGTGGCCGATCTTTTTGAAACGTGTGGATTAAAAGTTTTGGAAATGGGCCCCTATTTTGACGAAGCGACATCTATCGACCAGGCGTGGAATTTTTATCTCCTCGCAAAAAATCCATAGATAGAGGAGAGATCCTTTTTGTGAAAAAAGTTTGCTTTGTTGTTCATCCTTATACTCGTGATAAATCGACCGGTGCTGGGCATGATCGCTATGCGTATGAACTTTACGAGAGAATAAATAAAAAAAATGAAGTTGAATTAATAGAGTTTAGTAGCGGGGAATTAAAAAAAATCCCAGAAACTTTGTGGGCAGAGACAAAAGCAATTTCCAGACTCTTTTTTTCTAACGAAAATTATTCTCTTTATCATGCGACAG
>CAZFSQ010000011.1:0-14889 GCA_964521975.1 uncultured Oligoflexales bacterium
CTCGTCTACAAGCAGAAGAACATTCTTCTGATCCTATTTTATTTTTAGGAGAAAAAAATTGGCATCAAGGTGTTGTCGGGATTGCCGCCTCTCGTATTGCCGAAGAATTTTGGCGACCCACGTGGCTTTTTCAGCGTGGAGAAAATTTTTGTAAAGGCTCTGCACGTTCTATTCCTGGGTTTGATGTCACTGATGCCATGAGTGGGGCGAAAGATTTATTTACCAAGTTTGGTGGTCATCAAGCAGCCGGTGGATTTTTATTTCAACCGGAGTATGAAAAAGAAATTCGTTTTCGACTCTACGAACTCGCAGAAAAACAAAAAAATAATTTTCCTGAAATGTGGAAAAGTCAGGTTGAGTATGATTTTCAATTATCTCGCGACCTCTTAAATTTAGATTTAGCTCGGCAACTCGATGCTATGAAACCATTTGGTATGGGGTTTGAAGAGCCATGTTTTTTAATTAACGCTCCAATCATCCGTATTGAAGAGTATAAAGATAAAAAGACAATGGAACCAAAACACACCGCTATTTGGGTTGAATTGGCATTAGGTCAAACGCAAAAAATAATGTTTTTTAATCATGTATGGCTTCATCATCCTCCTAAAAATACTTTAGGAAAATTTCTTGTCACTTTAGGTCAAGATACTTGGGGTGGATTTCCTAAATTAGCGTTAGAGGGTGTAGATTGGGATATTTAACTCGCTTTTTTCTTTTTGCTTAAAACAGACTGCCTAATTGATTCAATACTTTCCAAACTGCCATTATATTCCACTTGGCAACGATCCAAATAGATCATCGCTAGATCATATTCTTCTAAGATGTAACTCGAAAGAGCAGCATTCAAACTCACTTGATATTTTAAATCACTGCGAGCAGCTCGATGAATCGCTTGGAAAAGTTCCATCGCAGTTTGATCTTTGGATCGTGCTAATTTCAAACCTGCCTGCACCATTGAATTGACAATAGCTGGACCCACATCGTTCAAGTGACTTACAATTTGTAAAGCCTCTCGATAATTTTTTTCCTCTAAATAAAGTTGAATTTTAGCTTCATCGAGTTCTCGTGAATTTTTTAGTAACTCTCCCGCTTGATCTAAATATTCTTTGGCTTTATCTAAATTTCCTAATTTCATGTGAGCCACCGCCAGATTGGATTTTGTTTTCCCACTCTTAGGATTGGTTGCTTCAAGAGACTCTAAAATTTTAAGGGCTTGTCGTGATTGCCCTGTCTGTATCATAGCCTCAGCTAACGATGATAAAGATGGACGCGATAATTTATTCAACTCCTTCGATGCCATGAATGCTTGAGTTGCCTCTGAAAAATTACTCGTTGCCTCTAAGGCTTTTCCTTTAGCCAAAGCTGCTCGATAATCATATTTAACGGATTCGCCTAAAGCATCGACGGCTGCATCAATTTTTTCAGCATTGCCTGATCGAATCGCTTCCGCAACACGAATAATTTTACTTTCTTCACTTTCAGGATCACCCAGTTTTTTTAAAACATCTTCGGCAATTTGCTTAACTTTACTTTCCCACTCATCCTCAGAAACAAATGCATCCAAACCATATTCATACATTGTTGCTAAAAACCAAGGTGTAGGATCTTCACTTACCACAATAATGAAATCCTTAAGCATTCCGACATAATGTTGAAACGAATTAAAAATCGGTGATAAATGTTCTGAATCAGAATCTGAAAAGATGACTAACATCCGCACTTTTTGTGCAGCCATAATTTCAGAAGCCGCTGATGAAGATGAGGCGTAGCGAATTTTAATTGGCATCGCATCTTGATCTAATTTACGAACTTTTTTCTTGATCGTTGAAAGATCAATGACTAAGCAGCAAAATTCTTCATTCAGCATTGTTTCATTTCCTATTAAGCAAAAAATCAATACGATAAATTTTGTATCGGCAAAGATAATTTATTCTTTAAAAGCCTAACGGAAAAAGGTTTTGGTTAAATTTGAAATTTTTTGAATTAATTTTGTATTATAATAGTTTTTGGGCAATCTCCAGCCCCAATTATTTTTTGTTGTGCCAGGAATATTCATTCTCGCTTTACTACCTAATCCTACATAATCTTGCATGGGTATGATTGCCCAACACGATGGACTAGCCATTACTTCACGGATGAAATGCCAGTGATCTATTTTTTTAGTATTAAAATAGTTTTTAACAGTTTGTTTTAATTTTAGCGTGCTAGATTGATACCAACCTAGAATGGTGTCGTTATCGTGCGTTCCTGTATATGCGATCGAATTTTCTGAGTAGGAAAATGGCAAATGATAATGATGCATTTTTGCATGAGAAAAACCAAATTGTAGAATTCGCATCCCAGGCAATTTAAATCTATCACGCAAATTCCATACTTTTTCATCCACTGACCCTAAGTCTTCGGCAATGAGCGGTAATACTTCCTTGTTTTTTCCCTGCAACTTTTCAAAAAAATCGTGGCTTCCACCCTTCATCCATTTTCCATTCATCGCATTCTTTGCCTGAGCAGGAATTTGCCAATACCGCTCAAACCCAATGAAATGATCGAGACGCACCACATCATAAATTTTGAGTTGATGCTGGATTCTTTGTATCCACCAAGCATAATTATTTTTTTTCATTTCGCTCCAATCATAAAGAGCATTCCCCCACATTTGTCCTGTCTTAAAAAAACTATCCGGCGGACATCCTGCGACATATCGCATCGAACCATCACGGTTGAGTAAAAAATCTTGCGGATGCGACCATACATCGGCACTGCCGTGGGAAATAAAAATAGGTAAATCGCCCACGACAATAATATCTTTTGCATTCAAATAATTTTTTAATTTTTTCCACTCATCAAAAAAACACCACTGACAAAAACGTAAGAATTCCAATTTTTCAAAATGTTTTTGTTTAAGATGAGCTATCGTTTTTTTATCACGCTTTTTGATATCGCTGGGCCAGAGCGTCCAATTTTTCGTCCTAAATTTTTTTTCTAAGAATGAAAATAAAACATAATCTTCCAGCCAATATTTTTCTTTGCTCTTAAATTGTGCGAAATCTTTTTTCCGTTTCAATTTTTCATACACTTCTTCTATCGAAAATGAAACATAACGCAATTCACCTGCAAACGATGATTCGCTCGCATAAGGTGAATTTCCTGGACCTATGGGTTGCAGTGGCAGAATTTGCCAAATCTTTTGACCTGCTCGCTGCAAAAAATCGCCAAAGTCATAAGCTTCCTTGCCAAAATCACCATGCTTTTTTTTGCTATTCGGTAACGAACTGATATGTAATAAAACGCCTGATTTTCTCTCTGAGAAATAATTTTTCATAGAGGAACATGCTACTATTTTTTTACATCGCGATCATCAAACTTTTCGATAAGAATATTTTTTTTCAATATTTTTTGGTCACGAAAAATTTCTAAATCAATTTTAGCTCCAGGATTCATCAACCCTACAAGAGTAGAAAGCTGTCTTGCGTCTTTGATCGACTTACCATTCATGCGTAAAACAACATCACCCTCCATAATACCGACTTTAGCTGCTGGGCTGTTATTTTCCACTTTGACAATGATGACCCCTTCGTTAGAAGTTAATCCTAAATCTTTTGCCAATGCTTCATTCAATTGATCAATCGCCAATCCAATATAACCACGTTCAAGTTTTCCTTGTTCAATGAGCGACAAGGCTACTTTTTTAATAAGCGAACTTGGAATAGCAAAACCAATACCATTATACCCACCGGTTCGCGAATAAATCGCTGTATTGATTCCAACGACATTTCCAAAAACATTTAATAGTGGGCCTCCGCTATTCCCAGGATTAATGGCTGCATCGGTTTGAATGAAATTTCCAACTTTTGTGATTGAAAGATTACCCCGCCCTACAGCCGATACAACTCCAAGCGAAATACTTGCTTCGAGTCCAAACGGAGCACCAAGAGCTACCACAAGATCGCCAACATCCGCATCGTCTGAGTCGTCTAAATAAAGTTGCGATAATCCTTTGGGGTTCCACTTTTGTTTAACTTGTAAAACAGCACAATCAGTATTGTCATCTTTACCAAGAATTTCAGCTTCAAAGTTTTCCCCTCGTGTTGTCTTAACAAAAATCTTTTTTGCTTTATCGACCACATGATTATTCGTAAGAATATATCCTTTCTGTAAATCAAAAATAAAACCAGACCCTAAACCGTGCTCCGTGTTGGGGTCTTTTTCGTTCTTATTAGGAGTTTTAAAAAAATACTCAAACGGATCAATATGTCCGTAGGGAATAGAACTCCCTTGCCGCTCAACATTAATAAACACAACAGCGTTCTGTGATTTTTTCGCGATGTACGATAAACCTTTGGAAATTTTTTGCAGAAATTTTATTTCTTCATTCTGAATATTTTGTTTAGGTGGTTTTGGAATTTCGTAGGAAAAAATAATTTTGGAAAATAAAAAAAAATAAATACAAAATAATTTTAGCATCAAAATTGTGCTCCCATTTTCATTCCCATATAGGGAGCCGATATCAACTCTGCGTTACTTGTTCCATCAACACTTATGGAAAATGTTTTATAACGAAACCCAACCGTAAAATCTAAAAGATCCTTGGTTAAATCCATCACAGCTCCAATATCAACATCCATAATAGGTCCAAGCGTTACGGTATTCTGCAAAATATCAACCGCAGCACCCGGAGTGAAAAAGTTTGTTTGCATTAAAAAAATAGTTTTTTTAGAGACGGGTAAAAGAAAAGAAAAGTTTCCACCATAACCATCCGCACGAATTTGTAAATATTCCTCACCATCTTTTTTGACATCGGTAGCATAATTATCAAAACTAATCCCAAAGCGAAAATAATACCAAAGATAGTAAATAAAAATATGCGATTCGTTTGCTAAAATGGTACTTGTTGTCAATTCAAACGGCGTTGACACTGTTTCTTTAGAATAAAACATTCCTAGGCTGCGATCCACCCCAGCCGATGATCCTAAGCCATATCTAATTCCCGTTGTGGTGTCATTGGATGCAACCAATTTACTTTTATAGGTTACATAGGAACCACTACCTTCTAAATAAAATGTCGGCGTCTGTTCCCAAATAACTTTATCTTGGGCATTTAATTTTGATGAGAAAACGATGAGGCACAAAAATTCCACTGTCATCCCCAGGACGCGAAGCGTCCGCCTGGGGATCTTGCCATCCGAAATTATTTTTCCCAATTCATTCATCAATTTTTATTTCTCCAAGCTCCACTTTCGGAGAATTCTTCATTATTCTTTAATTTTTATATTTAATTAATTTTATTAAAATAATTTAGTTTTTAATAAAATATCTTGATTTTGTATACAATGTTATTATAATTAAGGCGTGGGGTGCGTTCATGTTGAAGCTGTTGTTGCGGAGGATGTTCTTATGTTGCACGAACCTGACCCTAATCAAAAATTGCGTTTTTTTCCTGTTTTTTTAATCTTACCATTTTTCATTTTTTCTTTTTGTGGAAAAAATGATCCCGAAGTATCTGAACTCGCTATCGACAAAAGTGATTCAAAAATTATTTTAGGAAATGATGATAAAGACCCTCGCATCCCTTTGATGCCTCGTCGTCGATTAAGTTTCCAGCGAGAAATTTTTCAGAATCAGACCTTAGACATTGGTCTTAAAACAGAGTTTCTTGGTTCCACAGTAGAAACGAAAACTAATGTAACATTTGAAAAAAAATATATTATGAGTGCATGGATGTTTGCGAGTGGAGAGAAATCTTTTTTTAATGATTCAACTTCTGTAGAAGAAATGAATATGAATATTTATCTCAATAATAAAACCGACAGACCATTTACTCTCATTTGTAACGTCAGTGCCTTTTTGTACAGCTCCAAGTCTCTTTTAGGAAAGCTCTCGATTTTTGGCTCTGGTCTTAGTGATGAAATAGGAATTAGAGAAAATACAGAGGTCATGCAAAGCTCCCCCATCCTCGAAGTTCCTGTGGGTGATTCATGGCCTAATCAAATTAAACGTTGTGAAGAATATGCTCTCCAAGCGAAAAAGGATATCGACCAAGATTTACTCAAAGCCACAACTTCGATGATGTATCACAATCCTCAAGATCAATGTGTTGCCGATGATCAGTGTCAAGATCATCATAGAGAAACTTTGGGAATTGTAGCTTCTTGGACCAACTCACGATGTGTCATGAATAAAGAAGGAAATCGTTTCTGTGCTCTTAGATCAATTCAAGGTGGAGCATGTCCATATTACAAATCCAAAACGCGATTAACTTCAGGTCAATTTGAGTTTAAGTGCGACCAAGAGTTACGTTGTCAAGTGATCGAAAAAGGTGGATGGTTTCAGGGATTCTCGATTTATAAAAGCTGGAAAGCAGAATGTAAATAAATAAGAGCACGCTTATTCTGCTGTTGCATCAAAATTTTGATTCGTCGGGGTTAAGTTTTTCATATCGTTTTCAATCACAGCAATATTTTTTTTCACCATTTCGATTTGATCTGAGTTAGGATATTTTTCGATAGCTTCTTCCAATAATTTTTTTGCTCGTTCTAAATAAGAAATTTTTTCGCGATCATTCATCTGCGACGCAGTCTGAAATGCCTGTGCTGCTTTCGATCTAAGTGATTGCACTCCTCGTGCTGAATAATCGCGAATTTTTTCTTGAGCCATTGCATAAAAAGGGTCACCTAGTTGGACACGAAACATTTTAATAATAGCTTCTTTAAACATCCCTTTGTTGGCTAAATATTGTGAATCGCTGAAAATAACATCTGCTTGTTTGAGTGAGTTCAGTTCATTCGAGAAAACCGGTAGCATTTCTGTTTTCGTTTCTTGAATTTCCACTTCTGCTGGAGTTGTAATGATTTGAGCTTGATTCACTTGTATTTGATTCAGTTCAATATTTTTATCACCTTCCTTTTGCACTATTTCAATTTCTTTTTTTGCTTTGGCTTTGCGTTTGGTTAATTTCTTTGATGTTGTTTTACAAGAAAAAAAGCCAATCAATATTGTTAAAATAATTATTATGTTCTTCATCAACTTTTTTTCCTCTCCCCTCTAAAAACTAAAGCCAAACGAACCTACATAGCGTCGATCTTCTTCTGTTGAAACATCTGAAGAAATATCCGTTCCAAAAGTTGCAAATTCCATCAGAAAAGACCCTAAAGCTAAACTAGCTCCTGATGTCATAAGTCCCTGACTAGCTCCCACACGACAAGAAAAAAATGGATCAGGCAATAATGGATTTCCCCAGAATAATTCTACCCCACCATGAACTTGTTTAATCGGTTCAACTCCTGAAAGACCATAATAATTTGATCCATCCGTTGCATACATATGATGTCCGTCAACAGCAAATCGCAAATTTACTTTTTTAGTAATACGCGGTGTAATGGATAATCCTGCTCTCAAGTCCGTTGGGTCCATCACACTCAGAGCATCAGGATTTGAAATTGTTCCTGTATATGTTGTTCCACAAACACTGGATCGCAATTTAGTATAGGGGTTCAAATAATCAGATTTACATCCAATCGGTGCGTTCAAAATAGCGAGACCAATCGTTGGAAACCAAAAATCGGGGACCGTGTAGAGTAGCCCAGCATCTATCGCAAAACCCGTGAGTGTATTTGCATCAGCACGAAATTTTTTTAAGAACTCTGTTTTATTTCCAAGTTGTTCCGGCGTAATTGAATCTTCATAAGCATAACGATAAATAGTTCGTAATTGTACCCCCACACTAAATCGTTGTGAACGATTGGTAAATGCCATAGTCATAGAAGCACCTGCATCCGATTGAGAGACAACTCTAGCTAATGTTTCATCACCCTCAGTCACAAACCGAATTTTAAATTGTGAGTTAGAATACAAACCAAACGCTGTTGGATTTTGTTCAATTTTAAAAGATGTTAAAGGAAAAAATTCGATGAGACCCCACACAGGTTTTGTTGAACCTTCTGCCGCCGCTTCAGATATAGCACTTACCGATGACTCAGTAGTTCCACTAGCAAACTCTCTCCAAAAATCTTTTCCGCCAGAATTCACTCCCAAGGTTAAATTAGGAAATTTGGTGAGAGGAAAACTAAATCGTGCTCGTGGTTTTGCAAAACGAGCGACACCGGCTGGGTTATACCAAATCGCAGAATCATCATTCGCAATCGCTGTAAACGCTCCACCCATTCCCATCGCTCGGCTTGAGTAATAAAGTTCAGGGAGTTCATCCGCAAAAATAAATTGCATCATGAAGATAAGATTTATTGCTAGAACCTTAATCATATTATTAGTATACTTCACGATGAAGCACACGACTATTTGATAGATATGGGAAATTATTTTACAGCATAAAATGAGAGGGGCTATGCGTTATCGAATTAATTTTTTTTTCTTTTCACAATTTCTAATTTTATTTGCTCACATATCCATTGCTTCCCCTGTTGATGAACCTATTTTTGAATCCGCTCGTACAACAGCACGAGGAAGAACTTTTGTTGCGGCTCCCGATAGTGATGAGGCCACTAAATTCAATCCAGCAACTCTTGCTGAAGCAGAAAAACTCCATTTCCAAATTCGTTATTTTCAACTGGAAGGATTCATCGGCGAAAACACGATCACTACCATTTCTGATGTCATGAAATTAACTGCTGATTCTTCAGGGCTTGGCTTTTTAAAAACTTTCCAAGATAAATTTGGCAAGACTCAATACATGCGTTTGCAACTTATGCCTCTTGCTATTCGTATTTTATCGTTTGAGATGTCCCCCTTTATCGTAAATTACGGCCGTATCGCCATGCGAAATAAAACCACTCCTGAGTTATCTTGGCTTACGGATACATACGCAGGAAGTAATTTTTCCTTAGGTTTAAATTTTGGTAAACAATTTGCTGTAGGAATTACCATTCGTCCGATGATGCGATTTTATTTGGGCGGCACGATGAGTTTTGCTGATATTCTCGATTTTGCTTCACCCAACTCAGCACAAAATTTGGAATCTTACGGCAAACTCAAACAAGGTTCAGGTATCGGATCAGATTTAGGTTTCATTTGGAAACCCTCACCGACATTACGTCTTGGATTAACCTTTCAAAATATCGGCGATACAGGGTTTGGTAAAGGCACTGAAACCCCTCCCCTGCTGAAACAAGTTATCTCTACGGGAATGCATTGGCGAAAACCTATTGGTGGAAAATCTTGGAGTTGGGATATTTATTCCGAGATACAAGATCTGCTGAACAACAACGATGTCTCATTGATTCGATTGCTCCATCTTGGAACAGAGTTAGGCACATCTTATTTTTCTCGCGATTTAGACATGGGTATTGCGGCGGGATTAAATGAAGGTTGGCCAACGCTTGGATGCTATGCAGATATTTTTATCGCACGTTTAGATATTTCCAATTATGCCATTGAACAAGGTGAATACCCTGGACAAAAAGTGGATCGTCGTTGGGGAATGTCATTGCGATCGTCTACGACGTTTTAAGCCGTCTTCTCAACAACATTCTCATTGGTCTGCACCTTATTCGTCGCAGAATATCGTTGCACAAAATCTTCGAGCATCGCTCGTTGTTCTTTCGTGAAAGAATTAAATTGCACTCCCATACCTGGTGTTAAATCATTTCTTCCGTCGATAGGATTTTGCACCCAAATAACCTTACCTTTGGCTTGAATTGTTTTTTTGCTATCAGGAATCGTAAAAGTTAAATCAACCTCACTATCCATAGCTAAAGGTGAATTCGTTTCAATAAAAACTCCGCCCGCACCCAAGTCCTTACAAAAATCAAATAAGTAATGACCTTCGGCTCGATAATCCACAAGCAACTGAATGGGAACTCTGTGATCTTTACGATTATCCACCGTATTTTTTTTCTTATTATTCGCAAGCTTTAATTTTTTTCCATTATGATCTGTTGGCATTAGTGTCCCCCTTTTTTATTTTTCGTAGCTCCTACTAACATTTTAACATAATTATTATGTTCATTCAGTGTTTTTGAAAAATGATGTCGTTCTTCTCCATTGGGAACGAGTACAAAATAATAATAACCATCCTGGGTGGGTTCTAGCACAGCAAGAAGCGATGCTTGTGAAGGCGATCCAATAGGATGGGGCGGCAACCCACGATGCACTCTGGTATTAAATAAATTATTTTTATCTTTAAGATGAGACCATTTAAGATCTCCTTGATAATCTTTAATTCCATAAATCAGCGTTGAATCAATGGCTAAATAATCATTATCTTTAAGACGATGCCAGATAACTTCGGATACCATCATTCGCTCATCATCATGTTTCGTCTCTGATTGAATCAAAGAAGCAAAAGTAATTGCTTGCAGTAAATTAAGATTAAGCAATTTAACTCGTGCGGCATATTCTTCCGGGAGTTTTTGAAAAAAAGTTTTAACCGTTTCCTTAAAAAAATCTTTTCCCGACGGCATTGTCGTAAAATTATATGTCGCAGGATAAATGAACCCCTCAAGATTTTCCGAGGGTACTTGCAATTCATTTAAAAAATTCTTATCCGAGGCTAGTTTCCACAATTCATCTTTTGTTCCAAGTTGGTGGGCTTCCATACGAGTAATAATTTGCTTCAAAGTAAATCCCTCTGGAATCGTTAGCTGTAAAACGATGGGATTATATGTTTCACCCGAAGTCATTTTTTGGATCACTTGATCGGGGTTCACTTGATTTGTAAATTGGTAGGAGCCTGCCTGAAATTTGCGATAATTTCCTCGCCACCGCATATATGTTTTAAATAAAAACTCATTGGAAATCACGCCTTGCTGCGTTAAATCATCCGTTAATTTTTGTAAAGTTGTTCCCTTAGGAAATTCGATAACAATAGGTTGTGCTAAAGAGAGTGGTGCTTTTCCCCATGAATCCAATTTATAAAAAAATCCCCCTACTCCTAAGACACATAATAAGGGAAAAACCCAAAACAACTTCGATGATTGTTTTGCACCCAGGTCACGCGACATATAGCGGCCTAAATATTTTTTTTGCTTTTTAAATATCATGTCTTCTTTTCATCATAGAATGTTTTGAATATTTTTGCTAATAATCTATGGTTATGGTTAGTAATAAAAAACGGGTCGTTATTGCAATGTCAGGTGGAGTGGATTCTTCAGTTTCCGCAGCGATCCTTCATCGTCAAGGCTATGATGTCATCGGCATTACCATGCAACTCTGGAATCATGGTAACAACGATAAAACACGCTTTGATAGTTGTTGCTCTCTTTCAGATATCCACGATGCTAAAATTGTCGCCCACCAAATTGGCATCCCCCATTATGTTGTCAATTACGAAGACACTTTCAAAGAACAGGTCGTTCAATATTTTGCTGATGAATATAAAAACGGACGAACACCGAATCCATGTGTCATGTGTAATTCCAAACTTAAATTTAACCATCTTTTAGATAAAGCCAAACTTCTTCATGCTGATTATGTTGCCACAGGACATTTTGCTCGTATTCGTCATGATCAAGACTATCCCAAACTTTTTCGCGGTGATGATCCATTAAAAGATCAGAGCTATTTTCTTTTTTCTATTCCCCAACATTCTCTTTCTAATATTTTATTCCCTCTGGGTGACATGACAAAAACGGAAGTCCGAGAAATCGCTGCATCACTTAATTTGCATACACAAAAAAAACATGAGTCCCAGGAAATTTGTTTTGTCACCGGCAAAAGATACACTGATTTTCTTAAAGACAATTTTCCCGATGCTACTCATAAACACGGAAAAATTATTCATCAAGACGGTCGCGTTTTAGGAAATCATCAAGGCATCCATCAATTCACAGTCGGGCAAAGAAAAGGTTTGGGAGTTGATTCCACCGAACCACTCTATGTTAAAGAAATCCGCAGCCAATCCGGTGATGTCATCGTGGATAAACTTTCTGGACTTAGCCAAAATGAATTTTACTTAAACCAACTGCATTGGCTTGATCCACAGGTTGAAAAAAAATATTATGCGGGAGAAAAAATCTTTTGCGAAATTCAAATTCGTTATCGTTCTAAAGCATTGCAATGCAGTATGAAGCTCGATCACTCACGGCACTTGGTCTCCTTAAATGAACCCGCATCATGGATCACCCCTGGTCAGGCCGCTGTTTGTTATCACGATCAGCAGGTCTTAGGTGGAGGGTTTATTTCCTCAAATAAACCTGATTCCAATTGCAAAAATGTGAAAAATGAGTTACATCCGCAGGATGCAATTAGAGACCCTCGAATCCAAAATTAATTATCAATTTCAAAATCGAGCTTTGCTCAAAGAAGCGATGACGCACAGCTCCTATGCCTATTTTCAGCAAGTAAAAAAAAGTAAAAAAAAGAATCTTCCTTGGAATGAACGTCTTGAATTTTTGGGTGATGCCGTATTGAATTTAATTATCGCCGAAGAACTTTTTCGACAATTCCCTAGTCAACCCGAAGGTTGGTTATCAAAAACACGTTCACAATTGGTCAATGCCCGCATTCTTGCTGAAAAAGCACGTCTCATTACCTTAGGTCAGTGGATGTCGCTAGGCCCTGGAGAAATTAAAACGAAAGGTCGAGATAAAGAACGATTGCTCGCGGATGCCTTTGAAGCTCTCATTGGAGCTATCTATTTAGATGGGGGACTTCAAGAAAGTAAGAAACTTATCACTCAATTATTTTCTGATGAAATCCAAGAACCAGCTCAAGAAATCGTAGATCACGATAGTAAATCTGAGTTACAAGAAATTTTTCAAGAGCAATTTAAAATGACACCTACCTATGAATTAATCTCTGAAAGAGGCCCAAATCATAAAAAAGAATTTTGTGTTGCATTAAAACTTCATCATACCATCCTTGCTGAATCATGGGGAAAATCAAAAAAGGAAGCTTCTCAAAATGCAGCTTCCGTTGTGCTAAACGAAATTAAGCAGAGTGAATTTTTTCTCGATTCAATAAAAGAATTAGTAGGAATAAAATAAATCTATGGAAAATCGCCTCCAAGTAACTATCGTCGGCCGACCCAATGTTGGCAAATCAACTTTATTTAATGCTCTTACGCGATCTAACCGAGCCATTATTGATGACCGTCCTGGGATTACTCGCGACAGAATTTATGGAGTCATCCAATCAGCAGAACACGGATCATGTACAGTGATTGATACCGGCGGCTTTGAAAGCGACTCAATTAAGTTTCAACCTTTTGTCGGCAACCCTGTTTGGGAACAGACTAAAATGGCATTAGATATGAGTGACCTCGTGCTTTTAGTTCTTGATGGTAAAGCAGGATTAACAGAGCACGATCATGTGATCTTACGAGAAATCAAACAAAGAAAAAAACCTTACCTCATCTTGGTCAATAAATTAGATGGTAAAGAAAAGGAACAAGAACTCCTCTGGGATTTTCTTGCTTTTGATGAAAATTTAATTCCTCTCAGTGCCACGCATAAAAGAAATTTTGACAAGTTAATTTACAAAATTTTTTCGACATTAAAAAAACTTACCAATGAAAAACAAATTTTAGCTCAAGAAGCTCAGGAAAAGATTTTCTGTAACATCGCTATTGTCGGACGACCTAACGTAGGTAAAAGTTCATTACTCAATCGACTATGTGGAGAGCAACGATCTTTAGTGAGTGAAATTTCTGGAACCACACGCGATACAGTCGATACGTTGATTACCTACAATCAAAATAAATACCGCATCATCGACACCGCAGGTATTCGTAAAAAATCGCGAGTTCACGACCGTATTGACTCCGTCAGCATGATCCGGGCTTTTAAAGCGATTGAAGAATGTGACGTGGTTTTAATTGTTGCCGATTCTCTTGAGGGATTTGGTGATCAAGATTCACGCCTCGCTGATTTCGCTTCAACTCATCTCAAACCTATTATCGTAGTAATGAATAAATGGGATCTCGTTGAAAATAAAAATACGATGCTTGCTAAAAAGTATGAAGAAAGTATTCGCGAAAAATTAAAATCTATTCAAATTCAAGCGATCAAATTTATTTCTTGCCAAGAAAATGTTCGCGTTCATAGTTTGCTTAAAATCGTCGAGCATACAATGGCACTCAAAACCATGCGTATTGGTACACACAAAGTCAATGAAGCGTTGCAAGAAATGATTCAAGAAAATACCCCTCATCTTAACCGTAAACATTCTAAGCGAATTAAATTTTATTTTGCAACTCAAGTTGATGTTGCTCCACCATCGCTAGTTATTTTTTCCAATGTCCCCAAAGAATTAAGCGATGCTTATATTAGATATATGCACCACAGCTTTCGTAAAAAACTTGGCTTTGAAAATATTCCCATGCGTCTAACTTTTAGAGGCAAAAACGAAAAGAAAGAGAATAAAGAAGCATTGTCCTGATTTATGGATATAGATAAAGACCAAAAAAAATTCATCCAGATTTTAAAACAAAGTAACGCTATCCAGTTTGGAAATTTTATCCAGAAATCTGGACGGCAAACAGATATTTTTATCAACTTTGGTAAAATTTGTTCAGGACATTATCTAAAAAAAATTGCATCTATTTATGCAAAAAAAATTCATACAACTTGGCCTCATGAAAAAAAAATAATTTTATTCGGCCCGGCCTATAAAGGAATTTCCTTAGCCGTAGCTACTGCCATTTCTCTATCCGAGGAATTTCATCGCGATGCCATCTTTGTATTTAATCGCAAAGAAGTAAAAGATCATGGGGAGGGTGGACAGTTGATTGGACATGAAATGATTCAAGGTGATCATGTCATCATTATTGAAGACGTTTTGAGTGCTGGAACAAGTTTAAAGGAAAGTGTGAACCTACTCAAAAATTATGGTGTGAGAATTTTGGGTGCTGTTATAGGTGTTGATCGTCAAGAACAAGGATTAGAAAATCCTGAAATTTCTGCCAAAGATGCACTTGAGAAAAAACTAGGGTTTATAATTTAT
>CAZFSQ010000012.1:0-14750 GCA_964521975.1 uncultured Oligoflexales bacterium
CTTGCCCTTGTTCTCCCGCTCTTGCTGCTTCAATCGACGCATTAAGTGCCAATAAATTGGTTTGCTCTGCAATGTCGTCAATCACATCAATGATGCTTACGATCTCTTCCGCTCGTTTAGCTAAACCCTCAACAAGCAATTTTGCTGAAGACACATCATCCTTACAAACAATAAAAGAATTTTCCATTCCACCATAAGAAGTACTTCCCTTAATTAAGTTTTCCGTAATATTTTTAAGATCCGTCTCAACTTTAGTAAATCGGTTAGTCAATTTAGATCGCACTTCTTTATGTTCTTGAATATCTTGGTTGGATTTTTTAAAAGCCACCGTGAGCATTTGAAGCAAATTAATTAGATACTCAAGTTCTCCATAATTTTTTCTGACAATCTGCGAAGATCTATCTAAATCTCCACCCATTTTTTTAATAATATTTAAATTCGCTTCTTTCGCAGTTAAGGATTTTTCTGCATGAACATGTAAGTGATGAGCAACCTCCGAAACTTGATGTACTTTGTCCGCTCCCAAACTGAGCGACATTTTCATCTTAGCTCCTTGAATATTATAAATGTTGTGAGCTTGCGGATGATTGTCCCACTTCTGATTTGCCGCTTTCATTTCAGAAATAATTTTGCTGATCTCATCCGAAGAAATTCTAGGATCGTGCTGACGGATATGATGAATGAGTTCATCATCCGATTTGAAATCACCCAGTTTACTCAAATAAAGATAAACACATGCCATACTCAATCCAGCAATTCCTTCAAAGATAAACGACAAGTAGAGGCCTTTATTGAAAGCCATAGGAATACCGACGCTAAGTGAGATGACCACTCCAACTAAAGCCATTGCCAGAAAAAATTTACTCTTTACAATCTCATCACGTTTCATAGAGATATTCTCCTTTAAAAATATTTTTGAAAATTCATTACATTTGTTTTATCGGATATAACGTTGAAGAGTTTAGGCATGTCTGTCTAAGGATTAGACAATTAGAATACTTTATCTCCTTAGGTTATTATCAAAACAGGATAATTTCCTCAACCATTTCAGGCCTTAAAATTGCATTAAAATTAGAATGAAAATTTTTAAATTATTTATCGTGTTTCTTATCATGGATCACTTTTTATTTGCTCAGGAAGCGGAGCCAAATGAAAAATTGAAAAAGTATGATCACTACTTAATTTTTACTGCTGATAAGAAAAACTTTACTCATCCACATCATCAATATAAAAAAATCATTTCGATTCTTTCATCGCGTTATGGATGTTTTGCAACAAGGCGTTGGAAAAACGAAAAAGATTTTGCATTTCTTTGCCAAGATGGAAGAAAAATTGTCTTCAATATCATCGAAAATAATTCACTCTGGGGATTTTATTCTAGTCAATACGATCCGATGGGAAAAAAACTGGTGGTTAATCAAGGTCGGATTGATTATTTAGGCAAAGAGGATGAGTTTTCAAAAACCTTTATGCGTGTAGGACATTAAGAGAACATACTCAATGCGAAAATTCTTGTTCCGTCTCTACTAAATTAGCCCTATCCATACTAATTTTTGTTATATTCACCACGTTTTCTAATTGAGGAAAATTCTGCGACGGGTTGCCATAAATTTTTTTATAATAATAATAATTTCGCAAAACTAATTTGACATAGGCTCGCGTTTCTTTGAACGGAATTCTCTCTAAAAAAATCAACATATCATCTGTCCACAATTTATCGACCCATTTTTTCGCCGCCATCGGGTTTGCATTATATGCAGAAAGAGCGATCACCGAGTTCTGATATTTTTTCAGCAATGAATAAAGATGATGCGTGCCAATTGACAAATTAACCTCTGGATCAAAGAGCGACTGTGACGATTGAACTTTCGCTAAAATTCTTTGATGATCTTTTTTTGACATATAATTTTTTATGAAATGTTTAGCCTCCATGCGGGCTGTATAATTCATAAGCTGCATAAGACCCTTAGCTCCAGCTCCTGATGCTGCTCTTGGGTTGAACACACTTTCTTGTCGAATAATTCCTGCGGAAAAAAAAGGATCAATCCCCAGACTTTCAGAGTACATTTGAATTTTGTCAAAATGATTAAGAGGAAAAATAATTTTTTCAAAGCTATAGGGCAATGTATTACGATAGCTTCTTGGCAATTGATCATAATACTTTACCGCCTCTAACCAATAGCCCGCTGCGTGAGCTAAAATACTTTTGATCAATAATTTATCAGGTGATTGCGAATCCGCCTTAATAAATTTCAGTTCACAAAATGCATCCTGAGCAAAACCAAGTTTTAGCAACGCTTCTGAGCGTTGCACTAAAATGGATTCTTCAGGATTTAGTTTTGTCTTGAGTTTTGCGTAATCAAAATTATTCTTATTTTCTTGTGAAAAATTACTGACAGGAACCACTAAATTTTCTTGGGTCATCCTCTCTAAAAGGTGTTGAGCCATGGCTCCATAAAATGTCGAATAATAATCTCGGATCAATCGCACCCAAAAATCCTGAGCCAATTTCCATTCTTTCTTTTCAAAATAAATTTTACCTGCCCAAAAGAGTGCAAAAGTTAAAGAACCAGCATCCCGTTGATCAATGGGTTTTTCCCATTGCGTGTCGATATGTCGAAGCAGCACATTTAATGCATCTTCATTTTTATTTTGTAATTTTGCAGCGGTAACATATCCCGTTAACGCTCGCTCTAATTCTGATGCGTTGGGAAATTTTTCTAAATAGATCGCAAAAGTAATAGCCGCCTCTTCCAAACTACCCTTTTCATCATAAAGCTGTGCTTTAGCTAAAATGGCCGATTTTAAAACGCTTTCCATCGTAGGATTATTCTCAGCCATCACTTCAATGCTATTAAAAACTTCAAGAGCTTTGGTGAAATTTTCATCGTTCCAATATATAAATCCTATTTTGAGTTGTAATCTTGCTTCCCATTTTTCTCCTAACACATCTTTAAATTTTTTGGATAACTCATCGAGCGTCTGAATTCTCTTTTCCATTGCTTTACTTTTTGACTTTAATGCTCTGCCATAGCACTGTGCTATTTTGTCAGCGATCGTAGCAGCATTTTCAAATTGCAAATCATTCGGTGGAGAATTTTTAATCAACTCAGAAAAAGTTTTCACACTACCTGAGCAGTTTTTTTGTCGAATTATTTTTTGAAAATTCTTAACAGAATAGATATCGGTATCATTACTAATATTTTGTTCCATCTTATCTGAATCTGAAAATGGACAATTGGGAATTTTGCTATCATTACTTTTTTGTAATAAAAAATTGATATACGGCTCTATCGGACTCTCCGTATCCATTCCCATTTCTGCTTTTACTTTATTTAATCGTGCAATTGTTTCTTCATTCTGCACCTGCGACAATGCTTTTTGCTGCTGATATCTCTCATCTGGAGTTACAGCATTTAATTGGATAAGTATTTCTTGTAATTTATTTTCTCCACTTTGAAATGAATTCAGTATGTTTTGACTTTCTGTTTGTGCGGGAGAAAAAATTTGCGGTAAATAATTTGCATTGGTTGCACTAAGACACCAAAGACACATAACTGCATTCATAGATAATCGGATCATTTAACATTATTATCACCCGAATCATCTCCAACTCGCAAGCAGCAAAAAATGCTTTTGATAAAAACAAAAAATATTTTTTTTATATCGTTATTTTGGAGGTATACCTACATTTACATAAACGAGCCATCACATCGACCCGTTCCATTATTTCTTCTTCTCGGATCATCTTGTCGCAACACGCCACGGTTTCCACGACTAAATAACGATGCGGAATCCAGGGCTGCACCCTGTTCACCACCGATTAAAATTGGCACAGCCCTTGGATAAGATGGTGCAAAGAAACTTTCCCCAGCCGGAGAAGCATCTTTTGGTCTAAAAAATTCATTGCTTTGACGATGCCCTATAAGACTTGTCATGGCTCCATCAGGATAAATGTAACTAAAAACAGGCCCTACCCATGACGAATATCCACCTGTTGTATAATCAGGATCAAGTACAGTTAAGGTTCCTGTCTCAATCACGTTATGTGCCCGTCTAAATGTATGGGTATGGCCCGTAATTGCCCGTTCATCACCCATTTGTTTCACAGTTTTAGTACCTGGTCCTCCATTAGCTCCCTGATGTCCATGATGGGATGTTGTTACAGGAATTGCCGTTGGAGTTTTCATACCATCACCAGCTTTCGATAAAATGAGACGATCAAAATCCGAAACCTCATCCATAGAAAACCTCTGACGAAACGAACGATCTTGCGTAATGAGAATCAAAGCATGAAGAGGAGTTAAATGATGCTTAACCGCGAATCCATTAATCTCATACGCTAACTGATAGTTTTGCGGGTCATTCACAAATGCTTGTGAATCAATATAACGATTGAACCACTCAGGATGATTGGATTCAACAATGACCACATTAGTTGTGGGAAGTTGGGTTAATAACCAATTCACCAACCGCACATATTCTCGAATGATAAATCCAAGATCACGCTGTTTCGCTGTCAATTTAGATTTTGCTCCAGGCCGATCTGCCAGATGATGATTGAATGGACTTCCCTCAATAACATCATGCAAATAAATTTGATCGACACCACCATGTTCTTTAATCGTCGCAATAACTTGTTTCAATGCTCGCAAATTTGTCATATCAGGAAAATGAATATCACCTAGCACCGCTGCATAAGGTTTAATTTCCATCACTTTTCCAGTTTCCGTATAGCGTCTATTAAGGTCATTAAATCCCGCTGGAATATTTCGCCCACGATGATCAACATAACCTTCCGTCATTTCTACATGCCTTAAATGCCAATCCCCGTGAGGAGAAAGATCACCCTGATTAAAAGCCCCCGTCTTGGAAACTTTTTGAGCGATAATTGCTCCTCGCTGGTGCAACTCTTGAGCTAGGCGAGCTGTTCGTAATTGTAAATAAAATTCACTTAGATAAATTGCTGATTCAGCGGCTCCTGTCGTCATCACAATTTTGCTTTGATGTTTATTATCAGAAGTTGGGATTGTCTCAGCCATGAGTCGCGGAGCTCCGATGATTAAACTCTGCGAGCGATTACCAAGCAACTGCGTATTCGCTAATGGATTGAGCATTTTTCTTGTTACCGGTAACCCTGCAATAGCTAAATTTTCACCTAACTCAATTTCATCAAATAGCAAATGAATCCAATCATGTTCAAAAATCGTTGGGTCAAAATTTCCGTTGGTATATTCGAGAGGAATAAGAATCACAATTCCATTATTTTCTTTACGCCACGCATCCCATGCTTGAATCGTTCCAGTCGTTAAAGGATATCCATCCGGTATCGCTGAAATCAATATATTATCATGCTCGCGAATGGCTTTGATAACATCTTCCGTTGCTTTCTCATTGATAAATTGGCGATCAATAACAAATTTAAGTTTCCCAGAATCTCTCGCTGTTTCTTTTAAATCGTTCATTCCATTTTCATACAAAATATCTATGAGAACTTTAATAGATTTTGCTTCAACCGTCATATTGCTATAACTTTTTGTCAAAAGCTCTGCGAGTAATTGACACGCTGCTTCTCCTTCTGGATATTCTTTGCGGTCTTTAGCCAATTCAATATATTTTCTTTCCAACCTATCTTTTGCTTCCGTCATTTTTTCGGCATCATATTTTTTGATGAATTCTTCTCCAGACAACTCCTCAAACATCAATTTATAAATGGGTGTTGGAATACCTAACTTTTCAACAGCTATTTTAGTTGATGGTAACTGCCATGTTTCAGAAAATATTTTGGTCAATTGCGATGCAATATAATCACGAAATTTTTCATACTTTGTGGCTTGTTGAATTAGGGGTAAAAATTCTTCTTTAGGAATTAAACCCTCAATTTCAGTACGTGATAGTTCTAAAAACTCTGCTAATTGATAACGGTGCGATGGCAAGGTTAGGTTCTCTCGATAAAACCTTAAAAGGGCATCGGCCACCGTCTGACGTTTTTGTTCGACAGTTTGTTTTTCCCAAGACTCTGCATAAAGAAAACTGTGTATACCAAAAAAAATCAAAAATATTATTTTTGTTTTCGACATCGTTCACTCTCCTTACTTGAAACTCAAAGGACATTGATCACCGAACTTTTCTAAAATCTCCGCATTGAATCTTGCTTGTTTTTCTTCTTCACCAAAAAGAATGGGTTCACCTATTCTTTCGATAGGAAGCATGGGACGCGAACCCCCATTAGGTTTTAGAATCATAAACCGTGAAATGCCCCCTGCTAAATTAGGGGGAACAATGTAAGTCTCATAATCAAATTTCGAGGCTGCACACACAAGACCCACTTTAATTTGATTGATTCGTTGGGAGCGAACTTCATCACGAAGCTTTCCTAAAAGATAATTAAATACAAGAGGATTATCTTCATATATCGGCAAATAATGTTTTCTTGCTTTTAATTTTGAATTGGCCGAATGAACTCGCGGTAAAGCGTTTTCAGCAATCGGCATTCTTTGCAATTCACGCAATTTTTCTTCAACTAATTTCCATTTTTTTTCTGCTAAATCCTGATCGTAATGAATGTCATCAAATCGAGAATGAGAAAGAGCATTCACTCCAAACGAAGGAAACAGAGGATTCTCAATTTTTTCGCTCTCAGCAATCGCCATCCACAATTCATTAAAATGTTGAGCTGATTGCCCTCGTGCTGTCGCAATCGCCGCATCTAAAATAGGACGCTTGGAGTTTTCTGGATGAGGCGTTAAAGCTAAATGTAAAGCAGGCCATGCTATACCGTAATACGTTAAACGTTTTGATTTTGCCTTATCTTTTAATCCTCTTGTTTTTTGAAACTCATCGAGTAAATAGTTTTGTCCATCATCGCTACGAAATCTTTTGAGAGAAATGTTTTCATCAAAATAATAAAAACTCGGATAAATTTTCTCACCCGAAGACAACACCACTTGAGATAAAGAACTTCCAGGCTCTGTTGCATTCTTAGCAAATCGCTCTTTGAATCGACGATAATCTTGCATTGGAATAAAAACTTCTTTAGGTAAAGATTCTAAAGCAAATTCTGTACGGTCATCGTTTGAGGGTTTTAAGTCAGCATGATTCACTCTAACGAGGACATAACCACTCTGGTAAATACCCTGCGTTTCCCCATCTATCTGTTCATCTGGATCATGCGTATTAAAAATAGTTTCATCAAAATCAGCGATTATTAAAGATCGGGTTTGTTCTTGACTCAGGATAGGGATACTTAAGAAACTCAACAAAAAAACCAAGAAAAAATTATTTCCTAGAGTTTTTAGGGACATATGTGGCCTCCTTAATCTTTGTATTTTTCACAAAAAGATTTATATTTTTTATATATTTAATCTCCTAAAGTCAACCAAAGTTATTGTTAACACTGAAAATAATTGAGTTATTTTTTTTTGCCTCATTTTTTCCCTCTAAAAGCCGAAATGTAATTTTGCGTCACCTTCGACGCATTTAAATTTTTAGAGGAGATCTACATGAAAATAATTTTAGGATTTTTAAGTTCTATCATCTTTTTACATTGCGGAACGTACACAGATCAGCGTCAGAAAACCAAAAAATATAATTACGAATATGTTGATAATGAAGATGCTATTTTAGATGAAGAAAATGAATATGCTGATGATGAAATATCTACAGAAGAAAGTAATTACCAGGACGATGAAAAAGAAATTGTAGACCAAGATCCAATTCCCACACCCACATCTTCATCGACTCCGCTCAATCCAACCCCAACACCCATCGTTTCAATACTTCCGGTTGAATCAAATAAACCCAATTGGAAGGTAGTTTTAATGGCTAGCGATCAAGGTGATGAGTGGAGCTGGATTGATGCTTTTGATAATGCAAGATTGAAACTTAAAGAAATTTTTATGGATAAAAATGTTAAGACTGAAAACATTCGTGAACTTTCTTTGCATGATGAGTTTGTTAATACGCAGGTTAAAAAAACTTCGTCAGCTAATTTAGAAAAATCGTTGGAATCGCTTAATATCAACCAAACGAATGATCAATGTATCGTTCATATGACCTCTCATGGTTCATCGGATGGTTTCAACTTGGGATGGAACCGTTTAAGTCCATCAACATTAGATTCTATTCTCACAAAAACTTGTCAGGACCAACCCACAGTTGTTTTGATCTCCGCTTGTTTTTCTGGACTCTATGTTAAGCAAAATTCTGTCGTCAAAAAACCCAATCGCATTATTCTAACTGCGGCTCGATATGATCGAACCTCATTTGGGTGCAGTCCTGAAGATGAATACACATACTGGGACAATTGTTTAATTGATAGTTTGCAAGATCCAAGTTTAAAAAAATGGAGTGAACTCGCTACGGAAATTCGTAGTTGCATTATTGGTAAAGAGGGTGGTAGCACTTCCTCTGATCCCCAAAGTTATATAGGTGAAGAAGTAAAAAATTTAGAATTACCAGAATAGATTTTTTCTGAAAAATTTTTCGTTTGTGTTCTCACAATTCTTGTGGCAACTTATTAGTTCAGTTCATTTCTTCTCTCTCAAAGATGGGGGCATAGCTCAGCTGGTAGAGCGTCGGATTTGCATTCCGAAGGCCAGGAGTTCGACTCTCCTTGCCTCCATTGTTTTAAAGCTGGTTTGGCGAAAAAATTCAATCAATGCGTTCGACGTGGATCAAAGTAGTTTAAAACACGGGGCTAATCCCGTGCTGAATATTATTTACGAAGATCGTTGTTTGCTCGTCGTTCATAAACCTGCCGGGCAACTCTTTCAAGGACACACCAGCGGTTGGCCGCAAACACTTGATACGCAAGTTAGAGAGTATCTACGCAGTCAAAAACCAGGGTCTGGAAATATTTACCTTGGTATCATCCATCGCCTCGACCGACCGGTATCGGGTGTTGTGGTCTTTGGAAAAAATTCTAAATTTACAGGGCGATTGAGCAAACAGTTTCAAGAGCGAAAAGTAGCAAAAGATTACCTTGCAATCACTGAGGGCAAGATTGCTGAAGATCATTGCCAATGGATCGACGAGTTGCCTAGCATGATGGATGAAGAGTTTAATGCAAAAGAAAATAAAATCACGAAACGCTGTGAACTAAGCTTCCAGGTAGTCGAGAGAACGGAAAATACTACACACGTAAAAATTTCTTTAGGAACCGGACGCCGTAATCAAATTCGACGACAGTTCTCTTTGCATGGACATCCGATAGTGGGAGATAAAAAATTTGGAGCCACAACAGCTATTAAGGGTTACGATGAAGTTGAACCATTATTTCGGCCAATCGCCCTCCACGCCGCAGAATTGAGATTTTCACACCCGCAGACAGAGCAGCGGATGCAATTTTCTGCACCTCTACCGTGGTTTTGGTATGAGGATATTTGACGCCATTATTAAAATAAGGAGAGTTTAATTGAAAAAACTAACTAACAAAATCTGCTTGATGTTCGACAAAGGTGCAGAACAAGCAACCCGCTTCTACGCTGAGACATTTCCAAATAGTTCTGTTGGTTCCGTTCATCGTGCCCCCGACGATTACCCGTCAGGAAAAGCTGGCGATGTGCTTACTGTTGAATTCACTGTTTTAGGAATTCCATGCATCGGGGTAAACGGCGGTTCCTATTTCAAGCATAGCGAAGCATTTTCCTTTCAAGTCACAACTGAAAATCAACAAGAAACAGACGCATATTGGGATGCCATCGTGAAAAATGGCGGTGAAGAAAGCATGTGCGGTTGGTGCAAAGACCGATGGGGTGTTTCTTGGCAAATTACTCCGCGTTCACTCATCGAAGCAATGGCGAAGGGTGGAGATGAGGCTAAACGAGCGTTTAATGCCATGATGAAAATGAAAAAAATTGACGTGGCAGCGATTGATGCCGCTCGAAGTGGAAAATGATTCATTTTTAAAAATTATCTTCTCTACAGATTCCAAATCAATAGCACACAAAAAATAAAAAAAACCAAGCCAGCCCCGAACCAAAGCTTTTTATTTTTATATAATTTAGGTGCTTGAATATTTTGCGTTACATTCAACTTAGACTCAGTATCTTGAATTTTTTCAGAACTCTCTTGAATATTATGATCTTGTTTTGTCTTAATGATCGCTGTTTTGTCTTTATCAACTCGGAACTGCGTTTTTTTAAATTGTGAATTTTGATTTTCCAAATCAGGAAAATGTTCGTCCAAAGCACGATGCACAGAAGCCACTAATCGCTTAGTCATCTCATCAGGATCTCCATGCTGAAAATCAAAAATGCGGTTCATGTAGATTGAGAACTTTCTTGCGATGCTCCATGACACTTTTTATATTTTTTACCGGAACCACAAGGGCAAACATCATTACGACCTACTTTAGCTTCGGGACGATGAAAAGGTTGCACTTTAGGTGGTGCTTCTTGCTGACGTCGCGATCTCGATGATGCGTTGTTGGTTGAACTACTTGAAGAAGTATTTGAGGAAGATGATGCAACGGGTGCTTGAGAACTGCTCGGATGACGAAATTGTAACTCCGACTCATCGGGTTCTTCAACAGCCATAGGTATAGACTCACTCACTGTCGGAGTCGGCATTCTAACTAACGCTAAAACTGTTTCATCTTCAATCTTAAACATCAGTGACTCAAATAAACGAAATGCCTCTTTTTTATATTCTTGTAATGGATCGCGTTGGCCATAACCTCTAAGGCTCACCGAATCTTTCAAATGATCCATTGCCAATAAATGTTCTTTCCAAGAACCATCAATAATTTGCAAGTGAACAAAGTGCTCGATTTTTTTCATCGTCTCTCCGCCCACTTTATTTTTCTTCTCATGATATTGTTTGAGAACTTGCTCTTTCACTAAATCAGATAAACCAAAGGGTGATGTTTCGGTCGTAAAAGAAAAGTTCGCAAAATCAAATTTTGTATTGAACTCTGCTTGTAATTCTTTTTGACACTGCTCGATTTCCCAAGATTGATTCCCCGATGTTTCTGGAGCAAATTTTTCCACCACACGATCAGAAATCGTCGCCACAACATTTTCAAAAAAATCAAGTTCTGCTTTACCCTCTAAAATCGCACGACGCCGAGCATAAATTATTTTTCTCTGCTGATTCATGACATCGTCATATTCCAAAAGATGCTTACGACTAGAAAAGTTTTGCTCTTCCACACGCCTTTGTGCTCGCTCAATCGCTCGTGATACCATCGGTGAAACAATAGATTCTCCATCTTTCATACCAAGTCGTTGCATGATGGCTGATAGACGATCTGAAGCAAAAATTCGCATAAGATCATCTTCGAGTGATAAATAAAAACAACTTTTTCCTTGATCCCCCTGCCGTCCAGACCTTCCGCGTAACTGATTATCAATCCGTCGCGACTCATGACGCTCTGTACCGATCACATAAAGTCCACCTAAATCCGCCACACCAGATCCTAAAACAATATCCGTCCCACGACCTGCCATGTTCGTCGAAATCGTAACATTTCCTCGCTGTCCAGCATTCTCAATAATAGAGGCTTCACGTGCATGATTTTTTGCGTTCAACACATCATGTTGAATACCTCTCTTATTCAATAAGCTAGATAGCAATTCCGATTTTTCAACAGATACCGTTCCGACTAAAATCGGCTGCCCTTTTTTTTGCATCTCAGCAATATCATCTGCAATCGCATTAAACTTTTCTCTCGCTGTGCGATAGACCACATCATCATCATCTTGACGAATCATTTTTTTATTCGTAGGAATCACCGCTACATCTAAATTATAAATTTTCTTAAATTCAACGGCCTCTGTATCAGCCGTTCCCGTCATGCCCGCTAATTTTTCATACAAACGAAAATAATTTTGAAATGTCACCGTCGCCATCGTCTGGGTTTCTTTTTCTACCGCAACATGTTCTTTCGCCTCAAGAGCACCATGCAATCCATCACTGTACCGGCGTCCAGGCATAAGCCTACCCGTGAATTCATCAACAATGATGACTTTCCCATCACGCACCACATAATCCACATCTTTTTTGAAAATGATGTGAGCTTTCAATGCCTGTTGCACATGATGCAAATAATCAATGTGACGAGGGTCATATAAATTTTCGACAGCCAATCTTTTTTCGACTTTGCTAATACCGTCCTCGGTTAAAGCTACCGTGCGAGATTTTTCATCCAAAGTATAATCACTATCTTTTTGCAATCCAGGAATCACGGAATTACATTTCACATACAATTCTGACGAAGTATCCGCAGGTCCAGAAATAATCAATGGGGTTCTCGCTTCATCAATTAAAATAGAATCCACCTCATCAACAATGGCAAAATAATGTCCTCTTTGCACAAATCGCGACAAATCGGTTTTCATATTGTCACGAAGATAATCAAACCCAAATTCGTTATTGGTCCCATAGGTAATATCAAATCCATAAGCATCACGACGCTGTGTATCACTTAACCCATGTAAAATATTTCCCGTGGTCATACCCAAGCGAGCATAAATTTTTCCCATCCACTGCGAGTCACGAGTCGCCAAATAATCATTCACCGTTACCACATGCACTCCACGACCGAGCAATGCATTCAAATACACTGGAGCTGTCGCGGTGAGTGTCTTACCCTCCCCCGTTTTCATTTCGGAAATTTTTCCTTCGTGTAAAAAAACTCCCCCAATCAACTGCACATCATAATGTCTTTGACCAATTTCTCGGCGAGCTGCTTCACGCACTGTTGCAAAGGCTTCAGGCAATAAAGAATTAAGCGGTTCGTTTTTACTCAAGCGTTCACGAAATAAAACCGTTTGATTTTTTAAGGCATCATCAGATAGTGCCTTGGTACGATCTTCCCATTGATTGCATTGATCAATCCACGGCTGAATGCGTTTTAATTCTCGTTCGTTTTTTGTACCAAATATTTTTCGCAAAATTCCCATCATGGCTTTTGATTCTCCAGGCTAAAAATAATAGGCTAACTTAATATTCACAAACCCCCAAGTCAGAACCGATTGCAGAGTTTTAGAAATAATTTTTTCATTACTATCTGTTTCATTCGAGATTTCAGACTTTACATATAAAAGTTTTGAAAAACCTAAAAACGAATAATCTATCGCCATCCCGTTCGGCCAAATTTTTAAAAAACCAATACTGCCACCAAGACCAAGACCTGTTGCTTGATAACCTGATTTGATCGCATTGTTTAATGAAGCTGAGTTTTCTTGATCACTACCCTTAGGATTAATATCGCCATCAAACATCGAAAAACTTAAACCTGGAAAAAGATAAAAACCAAGCTCTTCGGTAAAAAAATATTTTCCACCCACATAGAGTGAACGAGCTGACAAAGAGTTTTCATAGGAAATTTTATTCTCAATACCTTTGAAATAATATTTGCCTAACCCAAGATTGGAAGATATGTCCCAATCGGACAATCCTAGATCCATATCAAACCCTAAAGATATTTGTTGCCACGGAGCAATGGAACCAATAGCCAACCCTAATCCTATTTTTTTAAGATCTTTAATTTCTTTGAAATCAGGGATCTCTAATTCTTCATTTGGAGATATACTATTAGATTCATCAGAAATATTTTCTTCATCACTATCTTCATCCTCATCATCACTATCCTGGTACTGTGGCAACGATGGTTTGATGTCGATTTGGCCTAGAGAGAATTGAGCCATCCATAACCCAAAAAAACCTAAAATAAAATGAAGCATGTCACGTCCTTTATAAAACTCGAAAACTCGGATATCATGGAAAGAGGAAATCTTTAGAGACAACAATATTTATGTTAATGAATTATCAACAATTTGTCCAAAGACTTATGCTTTCTGCAAGTGTCTTTTTTATTTCTCAAAAAATATTTTCAATAGAATTAGGGGGGGGGATTGCTGCTGTTAGTGAGGGCGATGACCACTCGCGACCTGCTTCCTCTCTCTATTTGGGATGGAACGATCATTGGTTTCATAGTTTTTATGTCTATGGTCGTCAATCCAAATTAGTCGATGAAACAACTTTTCTTTTAGGAACAAATTATAAATTTAATGCTCTGCAAACTTGGCCTTCGATTCAAGCAGCCACAGGTCTAGCTCTCGCTCTGCAAAAAACGATTGTCCAACCAGAGCCTGAAACGAGTATTGAAAACTCCAATCTTGACCCTGGAGCAAACCACACAGGATTTAATTTGGGAGGTGTATTTGGAATCTACTGGAAACCACCCAAAGCCAATATCTGGGGGCAACTAAGTTGGGAATCCCATCTTTATCTCGCAGGCGATGCTGGAATTTTTTTATCGACGGCTAGAAATCAAATGCTTGGACTTAGTATGGGAGTCAGGTTTTGAAAAATATTTTTTTAATACTCTTATTTTTTAATACACAGACCCTTTTTCCTTTTGCTCTCGGCATTCGCCAAGGACCACCTGCTGTTGGCCAAGGAGGGCCTAATCCTATATCTATCCCACCCAGTTTAATAGATTCACAAATTTATTTTGCCACAGAAAAAGGATTTGAAACCCAACTCAGCGTCACAGGACTTTTATTTGGACATCGAACTTCCATGAAATGGGGTGGCTATATTTCTCTTGGTGGTGGATTTGTCTTAGACGCGAACGGCGGTGGTTTAGGAATCTATAGTGGATTCGGTTATGATTTCTGGTGCGGGTGGGGTGGGTTTTGCAGCACTGTTGAATATTTGCAAGCCGTTGGTATGAGTGGAGGAACCATTTTAAGCCCCTATGCTGTTCGATTAGGAGTGACCGTATGGACCGATTAACTATT
>CAZFSQ010000013.1:0-14701 GCA_964521975.1 uncultured Oligoflexales bacterium
AGCATTGGCATACACCCCCAAATTTTCATTCATACTCGATGTTTCTTCGGATTCAATAATATAATCATTACCGCTACTGTCCTTGTTGCTGTCAGACGAATTCTCTGTCTCCGAATCAGTCGCTTTTTCAACGACTGATTGACTTAAAGGACGCCTACTACTTTCTTTAGATTCTGTACAACCCAATAGATAAAAAATGGTGACAAGATAAATATTGATTAATTTATTTAAAAGCTTCAAATTATTTGCTCTCCCCAATAAAGACCAAATCACCCACAACCTCTATTCGTCATAAAAGAGGAAAATATTGAAGTGTTTTTCATTAGTAGAAACTATTTTCAACTTATTCAGTTGGTTGAGGGTTACTCTATTAGGTCTCTGCCACCACTGTTTTAATAATAATTTTTTAGACATATAGCTGCGTTTTTTAGCCTAAAATACGCAGTATCTTGCGGATTTTTTTAATTTCATGGATAATAAATTCATATGCTCTCGATTCATCGCTCCCTGAACCTAGAAAATCTCTTATCGAAGAAAAGTCATTTTCTCTTTGGTCCAAGAGGTACGGGTAAGACATTTTTAATTCAGCAACAAATTAGTGACGCTTTTATTATTGATCTTTTAGATCATCAACTTTATTCACGTCTATTGCGAAAACCTGAAATGCTATCTGAGCTAATTCCAGATAATAAAAAAATTGTTGTTATTGATGAAGTCCAACGGATACCAGAACTCCTCAATGAAGTTCATCGTCTCATAGAAAAAAAACGCCTCCGATTTCTACTCACAGGATCAAGTGCTCGAAAATTAAAACGTGGTGCTGCAAATTTACTTGCAGGTCGAGCATGGGAAGCACGTTTAATGCCTCTGACTTGGTTTGAGCTAAAAAAAAATTTTGACCTGCTCACCTATCTTAATCGTGGTGGTCTTCCTGCTATCTATTTTTCAGAATTTTTTATGGACGAACTCAATAATTATTCACGACTTTATGTCAAAGAAGAAATTCAAGCCGAGGCTATTGTAAAACGCTTGGATCATTTTGTAAGATTTATGGACATTGCTGCTTTAGCAAATTTGGAAGAAATAAATTTTGATAACATCAGTAACGATTCAGGAGTCCCCTCTCGCACGGTTGCTTCCTATTATGAAATCCTCTCTGATACCCTTTTAGGTTTTCAACTTCACTCCTTTCAAAAAACAATAAAAAGAAAAGCCGTCAAACGTTCAAAATTTGTTTTTTTTGATGTTGGAGTGATCGGAGCATTAGCAAAGCGAGGAGCAATCAAAGAAAAAGGGGAAGTGTTTGGTCGAGCATTTGAACATTTTATCATTCAAGAAGTAAGAGCATTTTTATCCTATACAAATAAATTAGATACTCCTCTTCAATATTGGCGTTCCAGCGGTTCCCAATTTGAAGTTGATTTAATCGTGGGGGATCAGCTTGCTATTGAAATAAAATCCACAGAACAAGTTTCTGAAAAACATCTCTCTGGATTAAAAGCCCTTGCAGAAGAAAAATTGATCAAAAAATATATGATCGTTTCTCAAGATAAATTAAAAAGAAAACACGATTTTATTGAAGTATTACCTTGGGATATTTTCTTGGAACAACTTTGGATGGGCGAATTGTTATAAAATAATATTCAAATATCCACCGTATTTCAATAGATGTATATTCATAAATCCGCCGTATTTAAGCAACAGCAACTTTAGAAATCACCTTATACAATTCCTTGGGAGCTTTCTTCCCCCATTTAGAATCCATACAATATTTCATCAATACGGGGCCATATTTTGTCCACTCAGGGCAAAATATTCCATGAGACTCTAAATATGTTTTACTCATCTGATTATCATAATAAACACCTGTCCCACGAATGTATGCCTCATATGGTTTCGCAACATCAACAACATTGTTAAAAACTTTAGGCATCAAAAACCTATTCATCGGGGTGTAGTATAAAATATCAAAAACAAAAAATGGAATTTTGGGAACACGTTTTACCGTCGTGTTTTTAAAAAAATCTTCCACCAATTGTCCCATCCTAACTTCATTACCTCGACCTGCGGTGATCAAAAATGTTCGGCCGATGACATTAGGATCAAGTAAAATTTGCGTCATACTATCTGCCACATAATCGACAGGAACAATATCCAGCCCGCCTTTTCGATTACAAGGAAAAGAGGGCATGATCTCTTTGGCTAAAAGTTTGAGCGGCCAATAGAGAACATTAAAATGTGGGGTGTATCCTGTTTTACTATCACCTGCCACAATAGATGGACGATGAATTACAAAAGGAACTTCACTCGAAGCTTTCCTCACTAAGACCTCAGCCTCATATTTAGATTGTTCATATGTGTTGGCAAATTTTTGATTCCGACTTAAATCAGTTTCGTTCACAATACCTTTCGTTTTACCAGCAACATAAGCTGTTGATGTATAATCAATTCGCTTAAGCACTCCCTGCGTCTGCCAATCTTTACCAAGAGCGATTAAATTTTCTGTACTCACCACATTATTTTTTCTTGCTAAATCTAAAGGAGAACCAAAATCGGTACTCGCCCCTAGATGTAAAATTTGATCCACGGATTCTCGCAAAGAAATATAATCGTTCTCACTCAAGCCAAATTTTGGCAGCGTGATATCTCCTTCGACAAAATGAAACTTTTGTTCGATTAAAGGAATTTCTTCAGGAGAAAATATTTTATTTAAGAGATCACGGCCACGTTGAAATGCTGATAATTCTTTCTTCGCACGCACCAGCAAAATAATTTTTGAAAAATTATTTTTTTTAGCAATGCGACTTAAAATCGCTTCACCTAAAAAACCTGTACCACCTGTGATAAATAATTTCATTCGCAACTCCCACTTGTCATCCCCAATGAGCACCGCAAGGTGCTCGTGCCTGGGGATCTTTTACTTTTTAAACACCAGACAACTTAAACCGCCTAAAAAATCAGAACGTAAAATTAAAACATAGGGTTTGTTTTGATCTACCTTCTGCGAAAACTTTACGGAATCTTTTTGTGCTTCGCTGGGTAGATATTTTTCATCCACTTTTTCTTTTTGATAAAATAAACCAATAGAGCCAATGTCATTCATACCTCCTGCTTCAATAAGATCACCTTGTTCGTGATTTAATGTAGCTAAAGCTGGTTTTTGAGATAGATTTGCAAAAACATTTTTAACACCAAGCCACTCTTCTTGACGAGCAACCTGATCACCAGAGTCATGTAAAAATAAAAGACCAATATCTTCTTTAGCAATATTCGCTTTCGCCAATGCTCTCTCGATCGTGTGCGTCATCACTTGACCTGTGGCTTCTCTTTCTTCTAAATGAAACCAAGGGCAATTCCCCATAGCTCCACCTAAATAATTTGCGATAATCGGAGCTCCGCGTTTTATAGCATCTTCTTTTCTTTCAAGTGAAATAAAACATGCACCTTCACCCACTTGAATTCCTTCTTTGGCATCACGCGATTTTTTTACAATATTATTCTGTGCGAACATATTCATCACAATGGGCTCAAGGTGGGCACTGTATCCCCCCACAAAACATGTATCGAGTTTATCGTTTTGAATATCTTCTGCTCCATACATTACCGCAAGATGCGAGCTGATCGAAGTCGATGTGTAATTAGAATTCGGTCCCTTGGCATCGAGTAAAATAGCTCCGTGACAAAGAACATTATTCGGTAATCCGACAAGAAGTGTTGTGGGTTTGGATGACGCATAGGTTTTACCAAAATTTCCATCTTGATAATTTCCATTCGCATCTTTTGTTTCTAAAACACTTCCCATATAACTTTCATTATCTTTACTTGATGACGTAGGTGCTCCAACAAATAATCCGATTTTATTTGAATCATAATTCCAAGTTGTTCCCGCTTTTTTCGTATCATTTTTACAACGAGTTAAAGCAACTAGACCATAACCATCGCGTCGTGAAACGGACTTCATCACTTTTTTATCTTCAAGATGCGGAAGCACTTGAAAACTTTCGAGAGAAAAATGTCCATCAGTATTTAATTCACTCGAATGAACTTCACCAAAACCTGTGACGACTAAATCATATTTATTTTTACTGTTACTCATATTTATTTCTCCCCTATTTAAATCTTTTTGCGATGACCGCTGTATTAGAACCACCAAACCCAACTGAATTCGAGAGAGCGTATTCGGCATCAAATTTTGATTCTTGTGCTGGAGCCAACACTACCGCACAGTCAGGATCTTTTTCTGTTAAATTGACCGACGGTGGTAATACACTATCACGTAATGAAAGAATACATACTGCAAGTTCCATTGCCCCTGCCGCAGAAATTAAATGTCCTGTGGTGCTTTTGGTCGAACTTACGATCACCGGATGATCACCAAAAACTTTTGCAACTGATAATGCTTCCACACGATCATTCAATTGTGTTGATGTACCATGAGCATTCACATAACCAATTTGCGATGGAGAAATCCCTGCATCTTGAATTGCCATTTGCATGGCTTCAATCGGTCCTTGACCCTCAGGATGAAGATCCGTAATTCGGTACGCTGATTCTGTAACACCATATCCAGAAATTTCTGCAATAATTTTTGCTCCACGTTTTTTTGCATGTTCATATTCTTCAAATAATAAAACACAAGCACCTTCACCAAGCACAAACCCACTACGATCTTTATCGAAAGGTTTACATGCTTTTTCTGGAGGATTATCGTTCGAGGTTAATGCACCCAACAAACAAAACCCTGCCATATAAAATGGATTGATCATGGAATCTGCACCCCCTGTAAAAACAAGATCTGCATCTCCACGGGCAATCAAATTAAATGCTTCACCCACAGCTTGTCCTGAACTGGCACATGCTGTATGAACTGTCAACGCACCACCCTGAGCATTCACCATTTGTGAAGCGTATTGCGTAAGCATATTCGGAAAAAATCGTAAATGTCTTTTAATAGATTCATGTTGATAATTTTCTTTTAAATAGACTTCTTCATACCATTTTAAATCAGGAGAACCCATCCCCACGCCATAACTTACCATCGTGCGTGATGGATCATAATTTCCACGAGTGAGTCCTGAATTTTTAAATGCTTCGAGAGTTGCCGCAGCACCAAATTGCCCAGCACGATTAAGCCTCTCACTATCTTTTTCACTCATTCCATATTTTTTAGGATCGAATCCTTTTATTTCATATCCAATTCTGCAAGGAAATTGACTCGCATCAAAAAGAGTGACGTAATCAGCGTTCACTTTTCCTTTGCGAATATTTGCCCAACTCTCTTCCACCGAGTTACCCACGGGAGTGATGGCTCCCATTGCTGTAACCACAACTCTTTTACGATTTGGTTTTGTCATTATGCAATCTCCTTCATTGTATATACATATCTCCCTCGAAGAATTTTTCGTCCTTCTTTTGTAATCTCAGCCATTGTAAAAATTTCATTCTCATTTCTATCTAAAATCGAAACACTAATCTCAAATTCTTCTTCAGGCTTAATAAAATTTTTTATCTTTATATCTTTAACTTGCTTAGCCACCAATTTATTTTTAAATTCATCTCCAAGTAATAAACCGGTCGTGCGACCAATCATTTCGTTTATCATGACAATCGGTGTCACAGGAAATTTTGGAAAATGATCACGATAAAATGGTTCTTCAATTGATAACTTATGTTTTACTTTGATTTGTTTATTTTGTTCGAGGTGAGAAACTTGACCTAGTAAACGATTAAAATCATATTCACTGGTTAAATGCCCGTCTAAATTTAATCCCCCCTCAGAGATTAAAGATTCAAATCTACTTTTACAAATATTAGAATCTTCCATCTCATCAAGATTCATAAAATAACCGTTACAATTTTTAATCTCTTGGAATACTTCCTCGCCAATCATAGCTCGGCCAGAGAATGTGAATGATTCATTATCCTGAGCATCAATCCATGCTTCAAGTTTTACTGTGTGTCCCAAAGGAACTTCTCGATGAATATTGATTTCATCGGCAAATAAAAAAACTGGACGTTTCGTAAAATTATTTTGTTTAAGAGTTAACCAAGACACAAGTTGTCCAATCGCTTCTGAAACAATTCCTGAAGCAATGACATTAGTCTCATGGTAACGCAATGGATCTTCGGGTGAAAAAAATCTTTCCCCCCAAATTTTTTTATCTTCCATTTTAGAAATTTTATCTACGAATAAAAATCTCATCAGTAGCTCCACTCAAAAATATACTACAGTAACTCTGCTTTTTCTGCACCCCGCATGTCAATGTGACATGCGGGACACGAATTCTGAATTTTAAAGACTGGAATGATGAGCCGTGCCATCTGCACTGGCCATATCACCATGAGCATGATCTGCAATGGCCTTCACCACCATCTTTTCAAAAGTTGCAACTTTGAGAAGACTAGGGATATCCCGCAATCTTAAACCTTCACGAATTTCATGAAGATCAGCCTCAGGTAGAGAGACTTTTAATTGCTCTAAACCTCGCGGTTGAATCACGCCATTGATCGAAAATTCATCGTCAGATAAATTTCCGCGAGCATTTTTTTCAATCTCGCCTTTAGGAATTTTCACAGCAAATTCTTTCTCTAAACGAAAAAGAATATCTAAAAAGTCGATGCTCTCTGCACCTAAATCTCCCATGAGACTTGCATCTGCTTTAACTTCCGTCTCATCCACGTAAAGAGCTTCGGCAATGATTTTTTGTACCTTCTCAGAAACCTTGTGACTTGCTTGCATAAAAAAAGCCTCCATCTAAAAGTTGAACACGAAAAACCTAATCAACAATTTACAAAACAAAAAATAAAATTTAATTCGTTAAGAAATTTTCATTCCACCATCGACCAAAAGCGTTTGCCCGGTGATGTAACTACTTAAAGGAGAAGCAAAGAATAAAACTGCGTTGGCAATATCTTGAGGAGAACCATATCGCTTCAGTAGAATGCGAGAAAGAATTTGGTCTCCGGCTAGTTGACGCACATCTTGACTCATATCTGTTTCAATCATTCCAGGAGCCACTGCATTGACACGAATATTTCGCGACGATAATTCTACGGCGAGAGCTTGTGTTAAAGATTCAACACCACCTTTGGATGCTGCATAATTCACATGACCTTTACCAGGTTTTGATCCTGCAATAGAAGAAAGATTTACAATGGAACCTTTACGTGCTCGCATCATGATTTTGGTTGCTGCACGAATCGTATGAAATGTTCCCGTTAAATTAGTTTGCAAAACATCGTTCCATTCCTCGTCGCTCATTGTCATCACTAAATTATCGCGAATGATTCCGGCGTTATTAACGAGAATATGAAGCCCGCCATATTCTTTTTCAACTAAAGAAATGACTTCGGTGGTTTTTTCTCCATCACGAACATCAACTCTATAAGCTGATACGGTATAGCCTTTATCTTTTAATTCTTGAACTAGTTGGTTGGCTTTTTCTTGAGAGCTTTGACTGGTATATGTAAAAGCAGTTTTAACGCCTGCCTCAGCTAGTTTTCTTACGATTTCAGCTCCGATCCCGCGAGTACCACCCGTCACCAATGCAATTTGATCTTTTAATCCCCAATCCATCATCACCACAGCCTCCAGCTAAAAAGTCAATCATTTCAACAGTAACAAAGATACACCCACTCGCAAGTGGTAAATCGCATTTTATAATATTTTATTAAAATGTCAAATTATTTTATAAACTATATTATAATACTAATATAGTTTAGTGATTTTATAGTTTTAAGTAACTTTTTTAATAGCAGCGAAGTTGGCCTGTAATTTTAACGATTCGTGATCCACCCGATTTATAACATCGCATGAGTGCTTTCTTATAAGCAACTAACTCAGAATGATTAATCGGAACTGATCCACCTTCGTTTCCAGCAACAGATAATGTTGCACACCCTGTTGCCACGAAACTAAGCCATACTCCTAATGCTAAAACTAAAATCTTTCTAACTGATTTCATTTTAGACTCCTTCTTTTTTAAACTGCTCAGTGATTGATGGTTGACAAACCCTCTTTGTCATCCCCAATGAGCACCGCAAGGTGCGAATGCCTGGGGATCTTTTAAACATCAGCAAGATGCTCTGGCACTCCTCTCGCTTCGCAAGAGTCGTTGGGCATGACACCGGGCCATCAATAACTAACCGGTTGCCCTTCTTAAAAATTCATACTGTGTTCATCGACAGATGGCAGGAAAAAATTAATCTGCTGTTAAATAAAAAACGATTTATTGAAGGATAGCTAAATAAATTTATAGAGATAAAAATGATTATTTATCAAATTCTAAACTCAGCCGTTTTAAGAAGTTGGTTTCCAATTTCACGCTGTTCTTGCAAAATTAAATGAAAAACATTTTGTTCTGTAAGTGGGTTTGCTAACACGACACGAAAAACATTAATGTGCTGGTGGGAATATTTTTCTACATTTAATTGTGTACGAGAAACAAAAGTTTTTCCTGCATCACGTTGAATTCTTTGAATCTGAATTGTCAAACGATTTAAATAATCATTGATGCTTTTTGTCTCCTTTGATCTCATCTCTAATTTTTGACGAAAATTTTCAGGAACAAAACGATAAGTTAATAAATTAAGTTCTGGATCAGAAATCATTTCAAAATCTTTTTGCTCTGAAATTAAATGAGCAAACATTTTGGCATTTTCAATTCTACGATCTATTAAAATTTCATAGCCATGACGACCCATAATTTTAAGCCCTGCATGAACTAAAAGAGCCATTCCCGACCTTGATCCTTCGAGAGTAAATTTACCCAAATCACGGGAACCTTCTCGAATAACATACTGGGCCGTTTCTTGAATAAACTTTACATGTGTTTCATTCTTAAATAACGCAATCCCCGTTCCCATCGGCACATATAATTGCTTGTGAGCATCCACTGTCAAAGAATCTGCTTGAGATATTCCCTGCAAAATATTTTTATACTTATCAGAAAAAAAAGTGGGGCCTCCCCATGCAGCATCCACATGAAAAAAAACACCTTGCTCATGAGCAATTTCTGCCATCTCGTGTAAAGGGTCCACCGTTCCTGTTTCTGTTGTCCCAGCGATTCCTACCATTGCCATAATTCCAATTTTTTTACTTTTAAGTTCTTGAATTTTTTCTTTAAGACTTGAAATTTTTAATTTAAATTTTTCATCCACCTCAATAGGAATCAATCCGTTTTTTCCAAGACCTAAAACGTTACATGATTTTCTCAACGAATAATGTCCCATTTTTGAGACAAGAACTGCCAGACCTTCGTAGCCATAAAAACGCATTGCCGCATAAATTCCTTCTTCGGCAATGCCTTGAAAATTTTCTTTCGGTCCTAGAAAACGATTTCTCGCCAACCATAGACACGTTAAATTCGCAACCGTTCCACCCGAACAAAAAACTCCAAGTGCATGGTTGCGACTATGAGTAAATCGCGAATAAAAATCGGGAGATCTTAAATAAAAAAGACGGTGAAGCATCCCAACAACTTGTCGCTCAAGTGGAGTAAAAGCTTTGGAAGTTTCAATTTTTACGAGATTTTGATTAAGAGCCATCATGATTTTCGCCAGCGGCAACATAAAATAAGGAAGTGCCGAGGTCATATGCCCAACGAACGTCGGCGATGCCGTATGAACTGATTGCGAAATCACTCGCTTGATTAAAAAATCGGCATGATCCGAGACGAACGTTGGGTTTTCAGGAATATGCGTTTCAGAAAATGCTCTCTCTAAATCCTCAGGTTCAAGATTTCCAGCAATAATTGTTTCTTTAAGAAATTCAATTAAATTTTCTGAAATTTTTTTTTCAATTTTTCCGAGTGTGGATGTTTCGCTCTCTGGAATCGTAAAAATTTTTTCTAAGGCTGCTTGGTCGGCTCTAGCATATTTGAGATTGGATGCCATGAATTTCCTCATCAAACTTAAAAGCACAGCCAAGATAATCACCTAAAATTGTTTTTCTTGCCAAGCGAGCACGAACGAATATCGGAGTTTGTTCATTTTGTGTAGGCATGAGCTGCAACTGAAAAGAATCTCCCACCTGAAAAATACGAATGAGTATTTCTTGGGTAAAGGGAGCTTGATAATTTTTCACATCAAATAAAGTTAAAATTCCTGAATCAGAAACATTCACTCCATGAGATTTAATTCCAAGTTGGAATGAATCGAGATTCATTAAGATCGCAACAGGTGATTGGTATGAATATCTTTCGTAACGTTTAAGCATCTAATAATAATAATCGAAAATTTAAAATATATAAATCTATAACTATCATATTTTCAAGCCTTACTCCATCTTGACTCATCACTCCTTTTTTGGTTATGATTCGGAGGCTAACATTTTAAGGAGGCTCTATGAAAAAAATTTACTTGCCTATGTTACTAATCGCTAATCTTGGTCTGGCTGTTGAAGAAAAAATGACTCGCTTTGACAAGATCAAACAACTTTACGATGCCGCTAAAACTGCTGAAATTTCTGATTTCAAAGAAAATGCTAATTTCAAAGGATATTGTGTTCTCTTTACTTATAAGGAAAAAAGATTCGATTATTATTTAGTCACCTCTGTCATCCCACAGGATTCTATTTTTGATAGTGAAGTTCGCTTTGGTGTATTTAATTATGATAAGAATTATGGAAACATGTTTGATGATTTCGAACCAGCTTATCCATCTAAAGATAATAATTCTTTAGTTTCTGTACCCACAGACAGGGCTGATTATTGGCTAGAACTACGCAAAACCACAATTAATGAGCGTGTAATTTATTTTTTGAGACATATGCCTAAGCATTCAGTATCTGGATTAAATCTAGGTGATGCTTCGAGATATTGTTATTTTGAGCAAAAGACCAACTCTGAAGAAAAATAATTTTATCCCACCGCCACATTTTGCGATTCACTACTAGGTTCCTTAATATGCCGCCGGATAATCTCATCAATTTTTTGAGTCACATCGCGACGCATCAAAAATTCAAAATGAGCGATCCCTGGCATAAACATGGGATGAATTTTATCTGTTTTAACTTTAGTTCTAAACAATCCACTCGTTCCCACGGCCACTTTATCTCTGTCAGAATAAAAACAATAAATATTTAAATTTTCTGGAATGATTGAATCTCGAATATTACGTAAGAAACTAGACCCCGGACGCATTTGCCAAACATCTCGCCAAAAAAATCCAAGTGGAGTAACGAGAGCAAGATAAGACGCATTTGATCCACGAAAGGGTGTTGCCATCGTGATCACAAGATCACAATATTTATACCCACCCAATTTCAATACCCACCATAATCCCACAAGACCACCTTTCGAGTGAGCTACAATAATTATTTTTTTAAACCCATGTCGACGAAATTGTCTTTTAATTTTTAAATTCACATAACGAGCTGTGTCTAAAATTCCACGAGTAAAAAAAACTCCAAGAACTCCTCCCAAATTGAAAGTTAAAACAGGATGACCTTGCTGATTAAGTTGTCGCTCAAGAATCGTTAGCGTGCGACGGGAAGAAAAAAAACCATACAATAAAAGCACAGGGGTTCGATCCGATTTAAATTCATAGCGTTTATTAATTTCATTGTTAGCTTTAACTTCATCTTGAATCTCGTTATAGGTTCGTAAAAACCTCTGCCAAAGACCCGATCCTTTTTTACGACTAAGAAACTCATAGAGCATAAGGACAGTGACCACAACAATAGAAAGAAAAAAAAGCGTCTTAAAGCTTTCTCCAATTAACGAAGCGTTCGTGTTTTTTGAAATATTAACAAACAAAAAACTTTCTGGAATCATGCCAATAAATGTTGTCCAAAGTAAACTTTTCAATCTAAAATCCAATAGACCTGAAGCAAATGTACTAATATCAAATGGGAATACAGGAATAAGTCGCAAAGCTAAAATCACTTTATAATCTTGCGTGCGAATCAGTCTCCAAGTCTGGGGTAAATTTGTTGCTAAAAAAGGTGTCACCATTTTTCTACCAAGATATTTCGAGGGAAAATAAATCACCAGTGCCGATAAAACATTACCAATGACGGCGTAAAGTGTTCCCCAAAAATAACCAAAAGTGTCCCCCGCAATAAGTTCTAAAATAAATGTTGGAGTAAAAACGAGAGGTCGTATTGCAGATAAAATAAAAAACCAAATGGGAGAGACTGTTTCATAATTTGTCAAACAACTCTTCCATGTTATTCCGCACATCATCCCCCAAAATGAAAAAGCCACAGAAAACATGAATGAAAAAATGACAATATGAATCAGAGTAACAGCTTTAACTTGACGATTATAATTGTAGACTCGCATTTAAAATAAATCTTTTTCTTTAGGTAAATCCTGAGTCGATGGAACCGACTCTAAATTAACAACTAAATTGATAAAGCCTTTTCCCCTGCGATAAATTTTAAGATGCACTCGTTCGTTCGGTTTTTTCTTATAAAGAACTCGTTGCAGATGATTAATATCCGTCACATTTTCTGATTCAAACCCCATGATCAAATCACCCATTTTAATTCCTGCTTGATGAGCGGGACCATCCACAATTAAATTATCAACAATCACACCATAAACTCCTGATGAAGCATTTTCCATCTCAAGATCATCGCGGGATAAAATATTTTTCCCCACAACACCCATCCACGGACGAATAACTTTTCCGTGTTGTCTTAAATCAGAAACAATTTCTTTGGCTAAATTGATCGGAATAGCAAACCCAATTCCTGGAGCATTATCTACGATCGCAGTATTAACTCCGATCACTCTCCCACGAGAATCAAGTAAAGGACCTCCAGAATTTCCAGGATGAATCGCCGCATCGGTCTGCAAAAAATTATCATACGGTCCTGCTCCAATCACACGACCCTTTGCTGAAATAATTCCACTTGTAACCGTATGATCAAAACCAAAGGGATTACCAATGGCCAACACCACATCGCCCACACGCAATTGATCGCTATTACCCAAGTCGATGGGTTCGAGAGAAAATGGAGGTTTTATTTGTAGCAATGCTAAATCTGTTTTAGGATCACTTCCCACAAGACGAGCTTGCACTTTTTGTTTTTTATTTGAAAAAAGAATTTCAATCACCGAAGAATATTCCACTACATGATGATTGGTTACAATAAAACCTTTGGAATCTAAAATAAAACCAGATCCCAAAGAATGCGTCGTGTGCGTTCTAGGAATTTTCCCCTGCAAAAAAAACTGATACGGGTCTAAGAGGTCTTTAACACCTTGGCGATAAGTCGTCGCTCGCAAATTGACTACTCCAGGCAAGCTTTTTTCTGCAATGTCGGCAAACGACATGAGAACTCTCGCGTTTATGCTTGAAGTTATGAGTAATAGTAGGATAAATAATTTCTTCACATTCTTATTATATCATTCACGATAAGGAATAAAAAATAATGGCTGGAAATTTACCAACCCAAACTTACGAATTAAAAATTGTATTTCATCAATCAAACTCAACTCGCGAAAAAAATTTCACTAAATTAAGAAATTGGTTAAAAGACCAAAACGTCGATAGTTTTTGTGAGGGAAGCATCGACAATTTAGACTTATTTCCTGATGAAGTCCTCGATGCTCAAAAAAAATTTGAAAAAGAAATTAGTTGTTGGATGATTTACAAATATGAAAAGGATTGGCTCCTTCAGCTCAAGAAAAAAATGGAAAAAAAATTTTCTACTTTTTTAAGTTGTAAAATTTCATCTTTTGCAACCCACGATTGGCTTGAGGGATGGAAAGAAAATTTTAAACCTATTTATACTAAAAAATTTATTGTTTACCCTCCTTGGGAAAAAATTAAAAAAAAGAAATCACAAATTCCTATCGTCATTGAACCAGGAATGGCTTTTGGCACAGGGCAACATGAATCCACATTAGGTTGTTTAAAGTTAATTGAAAAAATAAGCCCACAAAAAACAGCTCTTGATATTGGGACAGGAACAGGAATATTAGCCATCGCTCTTAAAAAAACAGGCTTTGAAAAAGTCATTGGAACAGACATTGACCCCGATGCTATTCTTGCTGCCAAAAATAATGCAAAGAGAAATAAAGCAAAAATAGAATTTAAATTAGGAAGTTTCGTTCAGGGTAAATATGACCTCATCGTCGCCAATATTTTAGCTCCCATCATCCTCCAATTAATTCCTAAAATTGCTAAAGTATGCAAAAAAGATTCGCGAATTATTTTTGCTGGAATTTTAGACGAGCAAAAAGAAAAAATTATTCGTCAAGCTAAAAAGCACAAATGGCATCTACAAGAAATAGAAAAAATAAACGATTGGGTTTCAATCCACTTTTCTAAGGAATAATTTTTGTCATTGCAGCATTGCTAAAATACTTTTGAAACCTTGTTGCCTCACTAGATCCATCAAAATTTTGATATCCATCCAAGTTTAAAGCACCCATATTTAATTTTTCGTTTCCATCGAGGAATAAGAATGTATATTCATAAAGTCCATCCGGTTGAAAAGAACGATTATTCATTTTACATTGGCTTTCAATTGTAAAAATCTTTTCACTATTATTTGAAATTGAACATTCACTTCCATAAATTCCGCTTTCAGCACTCAGATAATTATAGTCTTTATATAATACCGACATCTGATCCATATGATTGATGGTTAAAGTAACCCCTAAACGATCTTGCACATCTCCTATACCATGCGTCAATAATTCTCCTTTTTTGACAAGATACTTAACAACACCTGTGCTTGGAGATT
>CAZFSQ010000014.1:0-14419 GCA_964521975.1 uncultured Oligoflexales bacterium
GCTGAACAAATTGAATGGTTCAAAGCTGGATCAGCACTTAATTTGATGGGTAAATCGAAACCTTCTTCAGTAGCGGTTACTGCTCCACCTGCAAAAAAGAATCTGAAGCAAGCTCCAGTGAAAAAGAAAAAAACTTCGGTGAAGAAGAAGAAAAAAAAGGTGGTTAAGAAAGTTAAGAAGAAAATAAAAAAGAAAACCACAAAGAAAGTTAAGATTAAAGCTAAGAAAAAAATAAAACTTAAGCATCAAAAGAAAAAACAAGTTAAGAAAAGTAAGAGTAAAAAAGGTAAAAAACGCAAATAATTTTATTTAAAAAAAATATTTCTCATTAATCCACATATACCAAAGGTTTTTCACTTGATCCAGAACCTAAATTCACATCACCTTTTAAATGTTCTGGACTACCGGCTGTTGTGTGCACCACAACACCTACAAGGTTGACCGATTGATCGTTAGAAAAATCTGTCTTCTCTATTGCTGCATTTTCATATTTATTGGAAGCGACAAAACTTGTTCCTTGGTCTTCCTGTGTTAACCATCTTTTTTGTTGGATATCATCGACTGTATAATTATTCTCAATCAACATCGTATTCTCAGTTGTTTTATACTTTTTATTCGCTTTTCTTTTTTTGCTGAGAACTTTTTTAGATGATTTTTTATTTTTTGCTACTTTATAACCATGCGATTTTTTACTATTTGATTTTTTCTTTTGATAGGAAACTTGATGAGTTGAAACATTTTTAGGGCGATAAACTTCTGTTTTATTTTTGTTACATAGAGAATCTATCAATGCGGCATCTTGGTCTAATAATGTTTTACCTGACCAGAAACACGCTCCCAAAACCGCCACTCCTAAACCACCTAACACCAACTTCTTCAACATTTTCGCCTCCACTTCGGAAAGAATTCAATTATTTCAACTCAACTTCAAGAACATTAAAAATACCGGGGAAAACCGGTTTCATTGTTTTAATATAAATTTTAATAATAGTCAATATATTTTATTAAAATAACTTATATTTAATAAAATACTAAACTTTTTTATTAAAATTCCGATACGTGTATTGAAGGGGGATTTTATGGTTTATTTTTTAAAAATTGCAATATTTACAGTAGGATATTTTTTCCTTTCCAGATGCAGTTCCGAAAAACCAGCGACCCCGCAAACTAATAACACATCGAACATCATCCCTATCGCTTCAGGAACACCTTTACCCGTTTTAACCACCAACACAGGAACCAATATCGGTGGAATTACTCAAACCGCTACCTTTACATCACCTATACCAACCACAGCAACATCATCATCAGCTTCGGGAATCATCTTGGATAAATCGGCGTGCAACACTCAGGGATTCTACTTTGATTATACTAAAAACATTTGCTGCAATATTGCCTCTGGAACGGTGTCATCCCCCACTCCATCACCTTCCGCAACCACTTCTGGAAGCAGCGTTACAAATAGCAATACGAATACACCCAAATGTGATGCCGTCATTAAATTAGCACCCTTCACTTGTGATCTCGGCCCTAGCGGTATTGGTAAGTTAGTGACGAACCCTATTTTTCAAACACCGATCACCACTGAATATACAAAGCTTACCACTCAAGGTTTTCAAGTTGATCAATGTGCTGATGTTAGCCCACTCAAATTGAAGGATAATACGAACGCAGATATTTTGTATAAAATGTATTTTACCAAGACAGAAAATAATCAAATCTCTATTCGATTTCTTGATATCACCAGTGCGTTTATTCCTAACCTAAACAATTTGCTCGGAGGTAGCCCATTGCCCTCTGGATTTGTTTTGCCATCGACCATTCCTTCATTTCAATAATCAAGGATAATTCTTCGGATCAAAATCCACCTCCATCCCAACGCGTACATTTTCTAAACCATCGCGAATGTAGATAATCGCTCCGTCGTGAATTGGAATTTTATTCGCTACCGACATTTTTTTCTCAGAACCAAAAAAACCTATGACATGTCCCCTAATATCTCCACTGCCTTTCAAAACTAATCTGTCGGTTAGATCTAATCCCCACGCTCGACCGCGATCTAAATAAGCCCAGCGTCCATCTTGGGCGATTACCTTGGGTTTTGTTGCTTGCGATAAAAGCTGTTTTTGTTGCGACAGCTCTTGTGCCCAAGTTTCTGGAAAAGAGATTTTAATTTCCGCTTCTCCTAAAAGCGATTCTTGCAATGTTTCATTCCAATCAGGCAGAATAGACTTACCAAAGACTCCCTCTGATTTCACAATTCTCACTTTCTGTTGCCATGTTTCGGGTCGCGGCATTCCATCAGGAGTTTTTAAATCCCCCCAGAATAAAATCCATTGGCTGGTCGCTCGTAAAAACTTGGGATTTGTACCCCATCCTTCATGAATAATGCGAATGCTTTCTCCTCCAACCATCATGGGCGTAGGAAAGTTTTGCGATAAAAGATTTTCTTGTAGTAGAAGCGACTGACAATAATTAGACCCCCATTTTTGATTGCTTTTTTCTTCCGCTAAACTTAATCCAATACGCAAGGAATGATCTTCCGCTATTTTAAAATTAGAATCAGCGAATAGTTGTTCCATCACAAGTTTACTTTTTTCAGAGAGAGATAACACATTTTGTTTCAATTCTTTCTCAGGAAGAATCACATGTCGCGATTTAAGAATTTTTCCAGTTTCAATATCTAAAAGCTGCATCATTAAAAATTTATAAGGCTTCGATGAACATAAAATCGGTAAAACTCCGAGCGGTTTTTCGATACTGATGCTCTGTTTTCTCGGTCCTCCTGAAAATTTTTTCCAAATATATTTCAAATTTAATTCTTTAGGACTCCCTGATAAAGAATTTAAAAAATCATCCGGCTTGGTCATTAAATAATTAGCGATTTCATCATGGGTTGACGATAAGTCACTTCTCACTTTTTGCACAGCTTCAGGATAAAAACCAAGCATCTCCCAAGGTAAGAGCACCCACCAATTTTTGTATTTTTCCAAAGCATCAGCATCTTTTGCTATCGCTAAAGAATGTGAAAAAAATAAAATTAAATAAAACAAAACTTTTCTCATGTCATTCTTATCGTCACGCTTAGTAATTTCATGACACCCTAGTCATCATGACATTTCAATTCACCCTCTAGCATATTTTTTTTACCTTCGATAAATATATAAATTCAGACGCATTATACGTAATTTTCATCAAAGGACTAATTTATCAATGCTCTACCCCATCCAACGATTTATTTTTGGTTTTAAAACTTACTTTCGTGGTTTGCGATGGACATGGCAAAATCCTCGTTATGGAATGTTACTTTTTTTTCCCATCATTTCCGCACTCGCCATGATCCCATTCATGTGGGAATTTTTTAGAACCCATCACGACACAACTTTTTTAAATTACCTGCTATTTGTTGTCGTTACTTTTATGAGCGTTATTCTTATCGTCAACATTTTAGCGGCTCCTATTTACGAATGGATTTCCTATATCGTTGAAGAACAAATTTCAGGAAAAATGGCGAGCGAAAAATTTAATTTTTGGAAAAGTTTACGTCTCATTTTTGTAGAATTAAAAAAAATATTTTTCATTTTTTTGATTTCTACAATTTGCTTGTTTATTCCAATAATCAATGTAGTCTCAATTTTAGTGACTGCATGGCTACTTGCGTGGGATTATTATGATTACCCGCTAGCCCGTCGAGGATTAAATTTTCGTGATCGACTGAAAATTATCCTCTCCGATGGCTGGGCCGTGATGGGATTTGGCATCGTTTTGTGTATCCCGCTTTTACAAATATTTTTATCACCTATTGCTGTTGTGGGTGGAACCATGTTGGCAATAGAAAAAATTAAAGAAATAAAATAATCAAACATCAAAAGGAGGCTCATTTATGATTCAAGAAACCATCAAAGAAAGTCCCAAAGAAAAAACTAAAGCGATTGACTCAGCCATCTCTGCCATTGAGAAGCAATTTGGCAAAGGAGCGATCATGCGACTCGGTAAACACTCTACATTACCAGAGCAACTTGAAACGATTTCCACAGGATCACCTTCGCTTGATATTGCGTTGGGTATTGGTGGAATTCCGAAGGGAAGAATCATTGAAGTTTATGGCCCTGAAGCAAGCGGCAAAACAACTCTGACATTACATCTCGCCGCAGAAACACAAAAGGCGGGTGGTGTTGCTGCATTTGTTGATGCAGAACATGCTCTCGATACACAGTATGCCAAAAGAATTGGTGTCAACCTGGATGATATTTTAGTTTCTCAACCTGATACTGGTGAACAAGCTCTCGAAATCGTCGATACATTGGTCAGGAGCGGTGCAGTGGACCTTGTCATTGTTGACTCTGTAGCTGCTTTAACTCCTAAAGCCGAAATCGAAGGTGAAATGGGAGATTCTCATATGGGGCTACAAGCTCGTCTTATGTCACAAGCTCTCAGAAAACTCACCGCCTCTGTTTCTCGTTCAGGATGTACGGTAGTTTTTATCAACCAAATAAGAATGAAAATTGGTGTTATGTTTGGTAATCCAGAGACAACCACGGGTGGTAACGCTCTCAAATTTTATTCTTCTGTTCGCCTTGAAATTCGTCGTACAGCTTCCATCAAGCAAGGAGAGGAAGTTGTCGGTAATCGCGTGCGTGTAAAAGTTGTTAAAAATAAAGTGGCCGCCCCATTTCGTGAAGCAGAATTCGATATTACTTTTGGTAAAGGATTTTCTCGCTCTGGAGATGTCCTCGATTTAGCAGTGAATAAAAATATCGTCGAAAAAATGGGAGCATGGTTCTCCTACAAAAATGAACGCCTCGGTCAAGGACGTGAGAACGCCAAAGAATTTTTAGAGCAGCATCTCGATCTACTTAAAAAAGTCGAAGAAGAGGTGAGAAAAGCTTATGCACCATCACCTACGGAAACAACTGAAATTAAAACTGAAAGAGCTGGAGCTACTGCGACAGTGAAACCTACTCCTAATGTTGCGAGTGTGGGAAAAAAATCAGCGGGACAAACAATAGAAAAATAATACAGTGATGTAGATCAGGACGAGATGAAAACTCCTCTCGTCCTGATCTCATGCAAAATAGGTGACACCATGTTGTGTTTCAATTCTTTTTCGGTGGTCACTAAAATATCCATATTCCAAAGATTCTGGGACGCAATCCGCATCAATTTTAAATCAATTTCTTTGTCTTCTATTTTTTTAAAAATAACACAAAGGTCAATGTCACTCTTTGGATCTACTTCGCCATTGGCTTGCGATCCAAATAAAATAAGATTGGAATAATGAATATTATTTTCTTTCATCATCTGACAAAAACGCTGAATTATTTTTCGAGTAGATGCACTTCCTGTCTGATGATCTAATTCAAAACCAAGCTTGCTAAATGCTTTTACAACTTTCTTCCCAGAAACAACGGGCAACTTTGTCACAAAGCTACCTCAATAAACTCTTCCCAAATTGATGGTGGGATAGGCTCATTATGTTTTTTCAAACTTTCAAGATAACCATTGATCGCATCTTTAATATTCTTAATCGCCTCATTACGAGTTTTACCCTGACTTACACATCCAGGTAATGTTGGACATTCTGCGATAAAATAACCATCTTCATCTTGCTCTATAATAACTCGATACTTCATGCTTGCTTCCTTTCTAAATCTACTCACCCCAATACTTCCAACGGATCTTCGATAAACCGCACGAGCGTGTCTAAAAACTTTGCCCCCATCGCTCCGTCGATCACGCGATGATCGCACGACATCGTGATACTCATTCGTTGCTGTGCTTTAATCTCACCCGTTGCAGTCACCCAAGGAGTAGCCATCGTTGCCCCCACAGCAAGAATCGCTGCTTGGGGTGGATTAATGATTGCTGTAAACTCTTCAATTCCCATCATCCCTAAATTTGAAATAGTAAACGTTCCTCCTGAATAATCTTCAGATGTTAATTTACCATCTTTTGCTTTTTGATTGAGTTCTGAAGTTGTCTTTGCCAACTGCCAAATTCCTATTTGATCAGCATGACGAACTACGGGAGTTACTAATCCTTCAGGTAACGCCACTGCCATCGCCATATGCACTGCACCCCATTGACGAATCTGTTCCCCTTCCCAGGAAGCATTGACTTCAGGATGATGCCGCAGAGCTTTTGCTGTTACAAGCAACAATAAATCATTCACACTGATTTTAGGTAGCGACGCATCGTGATCGCGTTTTACTATTAATTTTTTCCGCCAATCTAAAAAAGCATCCATTCGTACAGATCGTTTAAGATAAAAATGCGGAGCATCATTTTTTCCAGCTAAAAGTCGTTTAGCAATCGTCTTTCTCATCATGGTCACGGGAATAATTCTATCTTCTCGCGAACTCAAAGAAGCTGTCGTAACTTTTGTTGATCCACTTGTGTTCTGCAAATCTTTTTGAATCACACGACCCATAGGGCCTGAACCGTGAAGTGATTGAAGATCAATGCCTTTTTCTTTCGCTATTTTTTTAGCAAGAGGCGAAGCTTTGACGCGTCCAGCCGAAACAGCTCCTTGCAAATTTTTGACTTCTACTTTTTCAGTTTTAGGATTTTCTTTTGCTTTATTGGGTTCTAATTTTTTTGCGACAATACTGCTACCCACTAATTTATCTAAATCAAACTTTTCATCTTTATTTTTTCCTAACACAGCAATGGGTGCGTTCAGTGCTGTACTTTTACCAGCTTCTACTAAAATTTTTAAGATAAAACCTTCCTCCGGTGATTGATATTCCATCGTGGCTTTATCGGTTTCAATCTCGGCTAAATTCTCTCCCGCTTGAACGAACTCACCTTCTTTTTTTAGCCAATTAGCAATTGCCCCTTCTTCCATCGTGTCAGACAATTTAGGCATCGTAATAATTTCAGCCATCACACCCTCACACTCAAAAATTATTTTTTATGCAGCCTGTAAATAAAGAGATTCTTTTATTGCTTGAATCACTCGCTCTTGATTCGGTAACACTCGTTCCTCAAGATGCTCAGCATAGGGCATCGGCACAAATTCATTCGTTACACGAATCGTGGGAGAATCTAAATCATCAAAACACTCTCTTTGTACACGATCGGCAATTTGTGCTCCTACTGAAGCAAACGACCAACTCTCTTCGACAATCACACAACGATGAGTTTTTCTCACCGAAGAAAAAATTAAATCCTCATCGAGAGGTTGCAATGTTCTAGGATCAATCACCTCAACCTCAATTCCTTCTTTTGCTAATTCTTCTGCTACTGCCATACAAATATGTACAGCTTTATTCCACGCAATAACCGTCACATGTTGTCCTTCACGTTTCACATCACCTTTACCGAGAGGAATGACATATTCTTCTTCAGGAACTTCACCCTTCATGCCATACATCATTTCGCTTTCTAAAAATATAACAGGATTGTTATCGCGTATGGCTGATTTCAATAACCCTTTACCATCATACGGTGTACTCGGAGTCACAATTTTCATTCCTGGAATATTGGTTAGCATAGATTCCACAGCTTGCGAATGCTGCGATGAAAGCATATGAGCTGCTCCATTCGGTCCACGAAAAACAATAGGAATATTAAATTGTCCACCCGACATATAATTTAATTTTGCTGCATGATTGATAATTTGATCGAACCCTTGAATACCAAAATTCCATGTCATCATCTCAATGATCGGACGCAAACCAGCCATCGCCGCACCCACACCAAGCCCAGCAAATCCTCCTTCGGAAATCGGTGAATCCCAAATTCTTTTTGCTCCAAATTTTTCGAGCATCCCTTTGGAAACTTTGTACGCTCCGTCGTACTGTGCTACTTCTTCACCCATTAAAAAAATCGTTGGATCTTTTTCCATTTCCTCACACATCGCTTGATTCAATGCTTCTCTGAAAGTTAAAATTGCCATCGTAATTTACTCCTTTTATTCCTTTAAAACATGCATCCAAATTTCTTCCAAATCAGCCAACGGTGATTCATCCGCAAATTTTTCTGCTTCTTTCACTCTATTTTTAGCTTCATCATCCCACATTTTAATTTCTTCAGCAGTTCCCCATTTTTTTTCTGTTAAATATTCTGCATGTTGAATCAGAGGATCTTTCGCTTGATACTCGGCTACTTCTTCTTTGGTTCGATAATTTCCTGGATCAGAAACAGAATGTCCACGATAGCGATATGTATTCGCTTCAATTAGATGAGGCTTTTGATCCTTTCGCATCTTTTCAATAATGGGAGTTACATGCTGGTAGACATTCACACAATTCATACCATCAACTTGTGAATGTTCCATATCGAAAGCTAAGGCACGTTTCCATAAATGATCCACACTGGTTGTTCGGTGAATTTCTGTTCCCATACCATATTTATTATTTTCGATAATATAAAGCACGGGCAATTTCCACGTCGCTGCCATATTCAACGCTTCAAAAAATTGGCCTTGATTTGCCGCAGCATCCCCTAAGTAACAAACGCAGATATCATCTTCACTGCGATACTTAATGGCAAAACCTACACCTGTTGCCAAAGGTACTTGCCCTCCTACGATTCCATGCCCTCCCAAAAATCTTTTCTCTCTGCTAAACATGTGCATCGAGCCACCTTTACCTCGTGAACAGCCTGTGACCTTGCCTAACAATTCAGAAAAAACCGTTTGCGGTTCGATTCCTTTTCCAATCGCCTGCGTATGAGAACGATATCCTGAGATCATATAATCAGAATCGCGTAATCCCTTCTGTACACCAACAGCTAATCCTTCTTGCCCAATATGCAAATGGCAAAACCCCGAAAACTTTCTTTGCGTATAAGCAATATTAACCCGCTCTTCAAAGCGACGAAAAAGAATCATCTCTTTGTACATACCAACGGCTAATTCTTTTTTTATTTCCGGTTGATTGAGTTTAATCGGTTCACTTTTACTCTTGCGAATGGTTGATGTCACAGAATTTCTCCCTCTAAAAATTTAATTAAAACTCTTAAAAGCAATCGTTGCGTTGGTCCCACCAAAACCAAAGGAATTGGAAATAGCATAACGAATTTTTTTCTCTCTGGCATGATTCGGTGTATAATCTAAAACACACTCAGGATCTTGCGTTTGATAATTAGCCGTTGGTGGAATTGTTTTATGGAAAACACTTAGTACGGTATAAACGGCTTCGATTCCTCCTGCCGCACCCAGACAATGTCCTGTCACTCCCTTTGTTGAAGAAATAGAAACTTCCTTTGCTCGATCCTTAAAAATTCTGCCTATTGCCGCACTCTCATAAGCATCATTCAATTTGGTCGATGTGCCATGAGCGTTAATATAGTCCAGTTGATCTATAGGAATTTTTCCAGATTCTAAACAGAGCCGCATACATCGCTCTCCACCTTCTCCTCCCGGAGCTGGAGCTGTAATATGGTTCGCATCGGCTGACATTCCATATCCAACCATCTCGGCGTAAATTTTTGCTCCACGCTTTTTCGCATGTTCTAATTCTTCGAGGACAAGCAGTCCTGCACCTTCACCAATAACAAAACCATCGCGATCTAAATCAAAGGGTCGTGATGCATGTTTGGGATCATCATTGCGAGAACTCAGTGCCTTAAGATTGGCGAACCCTGTCACACCAACAGGACTGATGGCCGCTTCAACGCCACCACACACCATCACATCCGCAAGATTTTGTGAGATGTACATAAAGGCTTCACCCACACCGTGCGTCCCTGAGGCACAGGCTGTCGTTGGACAAATGTTGGGTCCACGCAAATTGTAAGAAATCGAGATCATCCCTGCGGCCATATTTGGAATCGTATAAGGAATAAAAAAAGGACTCACACGTTTAGAACCTTTTTCTCGTAATGCCTGTGAACTCAACTCAATATCCATAAGCGACCCTAATCCAACCCCCACCGAAGTACCAAAACGATCTCGGTTGCCCATATTTTCTAAAAGCCCCGCATCTGTCATCACGTCTTTGCCTGCGGCAATAGCAAATTGTACAAAACGCGAGGAGCGTCTCGCTTCTTTAACATCCATATAATTTTCAGGATTAAAATTTTTAACTTCTCCAGCAATCGACACACTCAAAGACGACGTATCAAATAATGTAATTTTATCAATTCCAGAAACTCCGTTCACCGTATTCTGCCAAGCGTCTTTTTGAGAATTCCCTGTTGGATTGATAATTCCGATTCCAGTTACGACAACTCTTCGCATGTTTTTTAATTCCTTATTTAATTTTTATTTTATCATTCAGAATGATCAAATATGATACCAATTTACTAGGCAACTTTTACCTGGACCAGATGTTTTTTACTTTTTTAAGTTTGAATTTCATGGATTATCTCCTATAATAAACCTCAGAGCAAAATCACGAAATACTAAGGCATTCATGAAACCTTTTTATAGCTTAACTAAAAAAGTTAACTACCTTTCTTCTCAGGTAAGTGAATCAGTTTTGCAATCGTTACATGATAAAGTAAAAACTGTCCTCGCTAAATCTTCACATGTGCAAAATTCGCATCTCGCTAGCTTTGAGGGATTATGCGTTGATATTATCTATCCATTTTTACGGCATCGCAGTTGGTTGGAATCTGTTTTGTGGAATGAAATCACCTTTGAATTTTTTACCTGCGATTTACGACTCACGAAAACATTATCCCACGAACTTGTCGAATTATTAATCGTCGAAGTGAACACAATTTTTTCTTTAAAAGAAAATAGTGCTCTCAAAAATGATGTTAAAGAATTTTTACGTTATATTGTTGTTGCCTCCACCACCGCCTCCAATGAATTATCTCTCATGAGTGATCTAGGATTTGGTCCAACACTTCTTAAACGTATTAAAAAATCGGCTTCTCTTATGATCCAACCTGAACATTCCGACACCACGATTTATTCATCTGAGAACGATCATCTTTTTTTAGAAGTCGTTAAAGAATTTTCTCTACGCATGAAATCTAAACCGTGGATTCTCGATATTGAACGCGTGGGTTTTCTTTTGTTAGATAGCGGAGTTGAAAAATTAATTAAAATTTCTGAAGAATTTAGAGAATCGCTTTTTCATCTGCTCTTACAAATTGGTAATCAATCCGGTTTGTCGATTAAACAAATTCAATATTGGTTTCACAAAAGCGATCCTTCCTTTGAAAATAAAATTTTAGAACTTTGGACCGCCCCACAAAAAACTCAAGCTGTTGAAAAATTTATGCTGGATTTATCAAAAAGTGATTTAATTTATAACACCCAGAAAATTAAAAAAGGTGAAGTTGCTTTTTTTTGGCGACTCACACGACTAGGCGAAGAAATCACAAGCGAACGATTCAGTGCAGATCATCCTTGCCTTACTAAGAATGATCTTGAAGTTGTCTTAAAAAAAGCTAATCCATTTTATCGCTATAAACTTATTGTGAATTTGCCTGAAAATCTTTTGTCTCCCGCAACCAAACTTTTAGAATATCAACCCCATCTTTTTTCTCCTGAGGCCGTGGAAGCTCTTTTAGTGAGATTATCTTCCACCATGTCAAAAACCGAATTGTTTGAATTAGCACGCACCCTTTGTCAAAGAACTTTATGTCACTGGACAAAAAACGCAATCTTCCGAGCATTATCAACTTGGACAAATGCCGAGACAAAAGATATCATCGTGCAAAGATTAAATGCTTTAGAAAATACAATACCTGACGAAGTAGAAAAAAATATCTCGTGAAAAAGCTCAACCGACAATACCAAATTCATCAAAAACGCATTCAACAATTTTTAAAGACAAAACAAAATCAAACTTTTAAAATTTTAGATACTTGCCGTTTGGATAATCGGTATCTTATCAAGTTGAATCAACCAGCAGAAACCGATTCCTTAGATTTTTCAGGTATTGTTTCCTTTGTTCCTGCGGCAGGAGCAGCTTCACGCTATTTCAAACCATTTTCTGACTTGAAAATTGCATGTGAGGAAAAAAATTTACTTAAAATTTATCACACTGTACAGGATATGAAAAAATCAGGAGCGATACATTGGGCAATCTCAAAAAACCTCTCTGAAATATTAAACATCTCCTCTGAAAAAAAAATCACTCCCTCTCTTATTAAAAAATGTCTGGAAGAATTATCCTTTCCCAAGGCACTGCTTCCATTTTCTCAGCACGAACATTCATTTTATATTCGTAAAAGACAAGAACAATCTGAACTTGGAAATTTCGCCGGAGATATGTACGTCATCCCTCCTCATATGAAAAAATATTTTTTAGATCAAGAAAAAAAATGGACTACTAAAAAAAACAAAACAACTTCACCAAAATTTTTAACTCAAGATGGCCCCCTTTCGACAATACGGTTTAATACACAAGCTCAACCTGTATCAGAAAAAAAAGGACAATTTTCTTTCGTCCCGGCAGGGCATGGTTCTCTCATTCAATTGATGCCGCATGTAAAAAAATCTTTTCCTAAAGCTCATTCAATTTTTATAAGAAATATTGATAACGTGATGCCTTTTACTGCGGAGGCAATATCTTCCGCCAGAATCTTTTTGCAACATTATTTGAAAATTTATGACGAAGTTAAAGCGATCCGACGTTTGTTATCAAATCCCAAGAAAAAGCTTGAGCAAAACTTAATAGATAAATTCGTTCACATGCAAGAACATTTATTTCATACCAAAACTTCAAACATTCAAGATTTAAAAAAATATTTTGATCGACCTTTGTCGCTTATGGGGCAAGTTCCCAACAGTGGTAAAGATGTTGGGGGTACTCCCGTTATTGCTGACACCCCTCTGGGAAAATTAAAACTTTGTCTCGAAGTACCCCACGCATCGTCAGAGGATAAAAAAAACTATTTAGAAAACCCTGCTAAAGCAACTCACTTCAATCCAGTTTTTGTATTATTTGAAATACCTAAAAAGGTAGGAAAACATTTTACCGATGAACATCCATTTTGGTTGATCGCTGAAAAAAATTATCGTGGGGAAAATGTTTACTATCATGAAAGTTTACTCTATGAAGTCGTTGGTAATAGCCTTTTTTGTAACCTAATTTTTTGTGAAATTCCACGAGTTTTATTTAATCCCCATAAATCCCTTTAAAAATACTGCGTCAAGTTTTTGGCACTCCAATTTCGTTCTCAATAGGAACATCTTTCTTCCTGTCAAACTCTCCACATGAATGGTTCTGCCCGTTGTTCGCTCATGCTGAACAAATAATAATAGATAAATAAGCATCATCAAGAGGAGGAAAAATATGAGCGTACAACAAGTATCCAAAGAAATCTTCAGTCAAGCACTCATTGAATTAGGTCACGACCCCAATGAGTACAAGGGAAAACGATTGAGCCTGAATGCTGTTTGTGAATTATATGATTTTGAAACCGATACCGTGATTAACGCCATTCGCCATAAAAAAATTAGTGCTCACTATGATTACCTTAACGATACCATTTGGATTGATGCCCTAGATGCTGCTCACTTTTATTACGTTTCCAAAAGTTTAGAATTTTAGCTCTCATGAAAAATTCCATTCTTATTTTTGAACAACCTGGATATAAACCACTGCCTGATTATAGCTTGATCCGTGTGGCCAGTTTTCCTATTGAACCCATGATCACAAGCGACCTTTCAGCATGTCTTAAACACATTCAAGATAACCCACATCTACAAATTTTCATTTCCAATGTGCCTTCTTATGAATTTTTCAAACAAGCAGCCTCCAAATTTTCTCACTCCACTAAAATTCTTGTCACTGATCAGGTGATGGAAAATTATAGTCGTGCTTTACATGGCGAGGAGGATCACATCATAGATCATGTGATCGCGAACAATTCTCCTGGTCATTGGACATTGGATGAATTTCGTGTCACGTTACAAAAAATCATTCGCAAAGATTTTTTTGGCCTAGAAAAATATTTTCCAATCAACACTCCTATTCAAGAATTCAAGATTGGTAAATCAAGCGAACGAGATTTTTATAATCAAAAAGTGATGGCTTATGCTAAAGATTTTCATATGACACAATATGTGTCGAAACTGATTTTTGGCATCACAGAAGAATTGCTGATGAATGCAATTTATGATGCCCCCAATGCCAGCGGCTTTCAAGAATACCAAGGTATCTCACGTAAAGATAATATCGAATTGCACGAAGAGCATTATGCCAAACTTTCCTTTGCCTCTGATGGTAAAACTTTTGCTATCTCTGTTACTGACCCCTTTGGAGCTTTCACGAAAGAAAAATTTACTCGCTACTTAAAAAAAGTAATTCACAGGAGCGATAGCCACAACCTCATCGACAAAAAAGAAGGTGGAGCTGGCCTCGGTATTTTCAAAATTCTTTATTCAAGCCACAGCCTCATCTGCTCGGTTGACCCAGGAAGAAAAACCGAAGTTGTTTCTCTCATCAATTCCACCTCACATTTACGAGATTTTTCAAAAATGCCTCGCTCTATTTTTTATTTTAATACA
>CAZFSQ010000015.1:0-14336 GCA_964521975.1 uncultured Oligoflexales bacterium
AGGCATGAGCAGCATCTTTTAATGTTGCAGCATTGAAGTGGCGAAAATGATGCTGAATGAAATTACGAATTGGGGATGATGACATAAAACGAATACCTCCATTTTTGAAAAATACCGGTTGTCATGGAAGTATGGGGCGTTGACCTAAAAAAATCAAGAATCCTTTTTAGGTGTCTCTACCGTTGATAAATGACATGTCTCATCGCTTGAATCATTCTCATTGGGAGCATAAAGTTTTTTCATAATATGAATATCTTTTTTAATAATTGGACGCGGAGGAAACCAACTTGCTTCGCTATCAAATGAAGCGAGATTCTCGCCTTTTTTCATGCGACGAATAAGTTCCAAATTTCGATCTTTTCTTAATTTGTTCTGATTTTTATTTTCTGGATCATTTTTATCTGTATTTTTCATTGCTTTCTATCCTCCATCAAACTCACGCACCTTATCGGTAAAACTGAAATAAACTTGAGTCAAAAATTAAAACTCAGCTTTAATACCGAAAATAAGTGAATCAAATGAATACGTATTTCTTTCATTTTTATGTTTCTCAGAAAATAAATTTTTAGGTAAAAAATCCAACTCTGTTTCTCCCTGAGAGAATTGTTCTTGTTCTTGAATCTCTGAAACGCCTGCCCCTACCTGATATTCTGAAAAAATATGAAACAAAGGCAGAACCGCCCATTGTAAACCAATCCCCATTTCAGTTAAATTAGTTTTTATCTCATTTCTAAAATAACTTGTTGAAAACTCATTCTGATAAATAGCACTGCCTACATAACGCCCGAACCCCAACCCCATTTTGACATATGGGATCACAATATTGCCGGACCAACGGAGTCTTAATTCTGGCCCCACTTCAAATCCTGATAAATGACCAAAACCATGCTCATCTGTCGAAACAGTATAAGCAACATATTCACCATGACCCCCAACATCGACAGCAGGCAAAATGGCAAAATGACCACGACATCCCATTTCTTTACCACTCATCTTTGACTTATATGAACTATCGAGCGGCTCTGAATCACGCCAACCGGAAAAAATCTCCGCATCAAACTCTCCATAGGAGGGGATCGAGGATAAAAGCGATATCAATGATAAAAATAAAAGCGGCACAATTTACATTGTACCGCTTCATTTTTTTCCTTGAAATAGGCAGAATTGATTTACTGAATATTAGCAATATCCAATTCAACATCAATCAGCTGAGCCGCACCGAATCTCTTAACAGACAAAACTAATGATTTAACGGGTGCTTGAGTTACCAATGCTTCATTGGCAATCGCTTTAGCAATATCAAGAGCAGATGTAACCTTTGGGACTAATTCTTTTACAATATCATTTCCATCCATATGATTTACCATCATGGCTTTAAGAGTTACCTTTTGAATTTCATCTCCAACAGCTAATTTATTCATAGCTACTGAACTAGGTGCGATACTTGTAACACCTACAATCGTACTCGCTCCCATTTTAATTTCACCAAGGCCAATCCCTAATTTTTTTACTGCATCAGCATAACAAACAGGGCTTGATGTTGAAGTATCGAGTAAGAAAGCACAGTCTTTTTGTTCTGTACTGATATTCAAGAAAGAGATCGGATCGCTAGAACCTTTTTTCTTATAGGTAAGATATTGCGTCAATGTTAATTTTAGCTGTTTTTTGCCAGCCACATCAACTTCTTCAACTTTTCCTACATTAGAAGTATAAGCTAGACCAGTAATCGCAGGACTAGAAGTAAAATCATATTGCTGTGCCGCAGATACTAAATCAGCAAACATCACATCCATTCTACAAAAATCACCTGATTTAATTTTAGTTGAAGAAATTTTTACAAAAGGTTTATTTTCGATTTGCACAATCGAACCAATTTCTTTATTTTTTGCTTCAAACACTTGAGCGTTATTCGCTGTGTTCATAATTCCGCAAGATACTTCTACGCGAAACTTATCCATAGATTTCATATCTTCATCATTCATACCTAATGAAGCCAACACAGAACCATCACTGCTTTGATATGCTATTCTTGGTGAATTAGCGCCAACTTCCACATTTCTTGCTTGTTCTAAGCAACCTGTAAATGCTCCCGTCACTAAAACCACTGCTAATAATCTTTTCATAAATCGCTCTCCCACAAATCTAAAAAGTTAAAAAAGTTTTTTCATCACCCGTGGCTTATGTTCAAGCAATGTGCCAAAATTTCCGTGATGTAAATTCAGTGGGTTAGACTAGATTTCTATAAATAGAGTGTCAAAAAATTAGACGTTGTCTAAAGAGCTAATCAAATGTCATTGTACTTCTAAATTAATCTCAGTATATGGCACACAGCCAATACTAAAGCCCTTCATCCGCCAGTGACTCCACAATTTCTTTTTGTTTCTTCGTCAACGTTTTAGGTATCTCGATCACAGCCACAGCTAAAAGATCACCCTGTCCTTTAGAATTATGAAATCCTAATCCCTTTAATCTAATCTTTGTTCCAGGTTTAATTCCCGATGGAACTTTTATTTTTTTATTTCCTTTAGGTGTAGAAATTTCTTTGGAACAACCTAAAATCGCTTCACTCAATTTAAGTGATAAATCCGTTTCAATATCATTAGAATCGGTTGTGTGAAATTGTGGATGATCTTGAATTTTAATTACGAACAAAATATCTCCTGGCGACCCCCCATAGGGTGACGCCAATCCTTTGCCTTTAACTCGCAACTTTCCACCCGATTGCACACCCGCAGGAATTTTAAGTTTGATATTTTGAGGAGAACCATCTTGCAATGTAAAATCAACATGGCGTTCGCTTCCGTTATAGGCTTCCATAAAACCCACCGGTAATTCCATCTCAACATCTTGTGCTTTCTGTTGACCGTGAGAACCATCTTCATCAAAACCAAAGGATGAAAACCCACCTCGTCCACCAAAACCGCCAGCTTGAGTTCTAGCATGACGCCTTCCACCCGAACGAGCCGCACCTCCAAATAAATTAGAAAATAAATCTCCCGCAGAAAAATTCCCATCAAAACCTAAATCACGAAAGATGGATGAAAAATCTGTCCCGCGAAAAATATCTTCTTGAGAATATTGTTGATGAAATTTTTGATCCCCGAACATGTCATACTGTTTACGTTTACTCTCATCCGACAACACCGCATAAGCTTCATTTATTTTTTTAAATTTTTCTTCTGCTTCTTTGTTGTTTGGGTTGCGATCAGGATGATACTGCAAAGCCAATTTACGAAAAGCCTTTTTAATTTCAACCTGAGATGATTTTTTTTCTACGCCTAATGTTTGATAATAGTCTGCCACAGATAAAGACCTCCATTATTTTGAATATGTATCTTAAAAATAAAATGTCAATTGCCTACTTTTTATCTCATTTGATCTCGAATAAATTCAACCTTTTTAAATTGCCGCCACATGCTCGGTTCCGCTGTAATTTGATATGCTTTCTTTAAATCAAACCACTCCACTTCATGAGACTCCTCCGTTGCAATAATTTTTTCTTGAGGATCAGCCATAAAAATAAATCGAACATCATAATGAAAATGTTCAGGATCATTTTTATGTTTAGGAATTAAATGGATATCAATATCGAAAGGCACAGAATAATTTCCGTGAAAATTTGGAAAAAATATTTTTTCATAGCGAAGGGGCTGAATATTCTTTAGCCCTGATTCTTCTTGGGCTTCTCGCAAAGCAACACTCTCCAAAACAGATTCTCCATCAGCATGACCCCCAAGCTGCAACCAAAGATTCAACTTCGCATGGTGTGTGAGTAAAACCTTTTCAAAACCTGAATCGACAAGAAGAGCGGAACCCGTAAAATGTCCTGTTGGGTAACTTCTCTGAAAAACATCGGGAGATAATTTAAGAAAATCTTGCATCCTTTGAACCGTCACAAACCGCGATTCATTTGAGCCTGAAAAACTGTCAAAGTCACTTGACCACATATCCTGAAAGGATTTAAGCTGATTTTTTAAATGATTACGGTGCATTATACCCCCAAGATTAACTTTTAATGTTTTTAATAAAACAATTGATTATTTTATTAAATTTATATATATTATTAAAAATTAAAAAAGGTTTAAAATTGCTTAAAATTATATCAACACTAATCATTCTTCTCAGTTTTTCGGCTTGCGGTGAGTTTATCTCGCAACAACCCAAAGACAACACTGTGTCCGTTCCCATAAACAATTCCACAAACCATAATCCCATATCGAATCCCACGAAAAATCCAACAACTGTCATTGATCATACAAAGACTATGGAACAAAAGACAAGTATCGAAACAATGTCTCCAAAAGAAATTCCTACGGCAACACAAAACACAGACAACCCCAATCCAACATCCCAAGAAGAACCCTTAAATAACCAAAACCCAACGGAATTACTTTCCATTGGTCGAGCCGTTTTAATAAGTCCTCATGTTTCAGTAATTACCCCACAACAATGGTACGTATCCAGCATGAGTAGCGACCGAACATATGCTGGGACATTACGCAGCTTCCGCCGCATTGATAACGAACCTTCACGACTACATTGGGGATTTGAAAAACCTTTAGCTTTAGAAACATGTGAATATTCATGGGAAAGAAAAGTAATAGCCAATAATGATTCTATATATTGTGAATCAACACCCTCTAGCACTCAAGTACAAGAAAAACCTGTTCGCAATTATTTATCCCATCACTTTGAGACTGTATCGAATACAACAAAATATGGGAGAGAAAAGGTGCTCGTCCAAGAAAAAAACTTAGCGACAACTACTCCTGTTTCAGACCTTGCAACTTTGGAAAATCTATGCGGCCGAAATCAAGTTCAGAGACAATCAGGTCATATTGGCTCTCTTAAAAGCGAAATTTATTTCTGTCAAAGATCTCGATTAAGCGAAACAACACCATTTTTTGCTGGATTTGAGTGGATTGTTTTAACAGAAATCAAAGTTCCCAATAAAAATTTAAATATTCGTGCAATATATTCCCTCCAGCCGCGTCCTTTATTATATGGATCTCAGCAAGGGAGTTTGAATTACGCCCTTAACCAAGCACAAACATTTTTTTCTCAGTTTATTTTGATCCAATAGTAGAAAAATAATATGTGGGGTGTTATAAAAAATCATCGAGGTTTTTATGATTGAAAAGACAACCGAAAAAACAAACGACAAAATTCATGTCATCTGGAAAAGACCCGATGGCTTTCATGACTCAAAGCCCAGCGATTTTGAAATTGTGAGTCTTGGCAGTCACTCTAAAATTTGGCTGCACAAAACCAATAAAGACTGGTTCCCCTTTCAAATTTCCGGCGGTTGGCAAGAAGACGAAGGAACACGCAAGTTAAATTGTATGATCAACCTTATTAATCATACAGATAGTGATTGGGTTAAACACCTTGTTAATTTATTTCATAAATCTGAGATGAATGATCCCGTTCTATTTATCCGTAACCTGGGTAGCTGGACCCAGGATCTCATTGCTAATCTTAAAGGCGATAAATGGGAAAAAGAAATTATGACTCAGGCTCTTTATCAAATTCAAAAACATATTGAAAAAGTTGAACCTAATTTTTTGAAAGGTGTTTATGATTAAGAAAATTAAAATGATCGTCGATTACGTTGACTGTTTTTCCATGGAAAATAAATTTAATTTTCCTTTGCGAAATTATGCTTTCACTGTCGGAGAATTATCTTGGGAAAGAAAACCAACCTCGACTCAATGGAAAATTAAATATCAGAGAGAATCTCATATTTTTTCTGGAACTGAGTTTATCAATTGGCTTTCAGATAATGCAGAACGAGAAGTTAGCTATAAATCACTGTTGCTACACCTCCAAGAAAAAGTGGTGTCGCAAGCCATGATTGGTGAGCAGATGTATTCAATGGCAAAAGATATCATGGGATCTGCGGTTATTGATGAAGTAGTGGAAGAAAATCGCGAATTTTTAAAAAATCTAATGCGTGTTGTTAAGAAACAAGTAAAAAAACCCAGATTATATCTTCAGTAAAAAATAGACTCGGCAAATTTTTCCCCCATCTTAGTTTTTTTCCCTCTCTATATTAAAATATAAGATACGATGTCGCGTATTTTTATTTTGCTATTGCTTTCTTTATATGAGAGTTGTTCGCACTTTCATTTTGATGCAGTAACTTTACCTAAATTTCAGGACGATTTTATACTCACGTCTTCTGAAGTCGTGACAGATCACAGCACAGCCAAATTAAATCCATCTCCATCATTTTCTCTTGATCTCAAATTAACGCCTGAACGAATCGCGGCATTAGATAGCAAAATTAGAAATGATGTCTCATGGACAAAAGCCGCCATTAATCTATCTCTTTATAATGCTAAGCCTTATTATCATGGCATGTACGGTAAAATTGATAGTTCGACAGTTTATATGATGCCCTATAAAAATCATGAATCTTGGCAGTCGCTTTATATAGCGATGATCAAAATTCTCTCAGAAAAATATGGATGTTTCGTAAAAAAAAGAATGAAAGGTGATGGTGTTGAAAAATTTATTTGCCGCGATCAAAGACGCATTGTTTTTTGGAAACAACAAGAAAATAATTGGATCAGATTTCATGGCAAACAATATGATAAAAGAGGGCAAGAAATCATCATGCCTACTCGTTCAGCTTTGAAATAGGTGTTCGCGGGGATTTTCACCCCGCTTCCGTCCAAGAGAGTTTTTTTGGTTTTTTAAGATTTGCTATTCGGAAGGATTGTCATGGCAGGGCCTCCTTTTTTATGGAGGAGATTTAGGTATGCTGTTTGATATGTTTCGTTCAACCTACTCTCATCACCACAATTTTTATTTTGCAAGCACAGTGCCAAAGTTGCATGATTTTTTAAAAAAAATAATTCCATGAAATTACAGGATAAAATTTTGAGAAATATTTTAATGAACTACTTTTGGTAAAATCTTGAAACCAGCATAATAGTTTCGTGGTATCAATTGTTTTTAATTTTTTCTTCTAACGCTTTTATTTTTTCTTCAAGAACAGAAATTTTTCTTTGATAAACCATCTGACGTCGCCATTCAGATGCAGGGATCGCAGGAAACCCCATATACATTCCTTTTTCTAAAAGAGATTTTGTTACTCCCGCTTTTGCCCCAATGGTAATATCATTTCCAATTTCGATATGGCCGTTAATCCCAGCATGACCACCAATTAAAACACGGTCTCCAATTTTGGTAGAACCTGCAATCCCTGTCATGGCGGCAAACATACAGTGTTCACCAATTTCAACATTATGTGCGATATGGATATTGCTATCGAGTTTTGTTCCTCGCCGGATAAGCGTCTCACCAAGAGCGGCTCGATCAATAGTACATGAGCTACCAACTTCCACATCAGATTCAATTCTTACAATTCCTGTTTGCGGAATTTTTTGCGGAGCTATTTCCTTATTGCCACTTGGAGCAAAGCCAAAACCATCACTACCAATACTGCAATTAGCGTGAATGATAACTCGATCTCCGATCTTCGTTGCATATTCAATCGTTGTATTCGCTCGAATTTCAACATTGCATCCTATCTCAGAATTATGCCCAATAAAAACATTTGGAAAAATCACAGAATTATTTCCTAAAGAAACATCCGCATCAATATAGGCAAAAGCCCCAACGGTGATATCTTCGCCCAACTTTGCTGAAGGGTGAATAAAAGCTTTGGGGCTAATGCCGTGAAAACGATGAGCTGCTTTAGAAAACAATGATGCTGCTTTTGCAAACGCCCAATAAGGATTAGGATGCGTTAATACAAAAGAGTTTTTTACATCGGGAATATTTTTATTGGCAATCAAACATGATGCACGAGTCGATGAAGCAAATTTTTCATACTCGTCACGATAAATAAAAGTAAGCTCACCCTCACGAGCATGATCAATCGCGGCAACACCGGAAATCTCAATATCAGGTAAATTTTGCGGTGGGTCCTTTAAATAAATATGCTTGGCTATTTCGTGTAATTTCACTTTTTATACACTCTCCATTGTTCTAAAAATTTATCGACCAATACACTCGAAAGTCCAGTATAGTTTTGTGGCTGCAACTTTTTAAAATGTTTTTTTTCTAAACTGGTTAATTCTTTTTGGGTGTCGATAAAATCATGTAAAAGATTTTTAGTAATTTTTTTACCACGACTAAATTTTTTTAATCGTTCATAAGCATCATGAACACCATTCACTCGCAATTTTGTTTGTATAGCTTCCGTGAGAGTCTCCCACGCATCCTCTAAATCTTCTGCTATTTTTTCTTTCGTCGGTGAAATTTTATTCAACCCCTTCTCTAAACTCTTAAGAGCTAAATATCCATAAGCAAACATGGAACCCAGCGAGCGTAATAGCGTTGAATCTGATAAATCTCTTTGCCATCGCGACTGCAAAAGTTTATCCGAAAAAAAATGAGCCATCGCCGACGATAATCCAAAATTTCCCTCGGCATTTTCAAAATCAATGGGATTTACTTTGTGCGGCATTGTAGAAGAACCCACCTCATCCCGATTTACTTTCAATGAAAAATATCCTAGCGAAATATATCCCCACATATCTTTACAAAGACCTTCCAAAACTTTAGAAAGTTCTCCCCATATGGAAATGAACCTCACTAAATTATCGTGATTTTCAATTTGAGTTGTCAGTGGATTATAATTAAACCCAAGCGACTCAATAAATTTTTGCGAAAGTGTGAACCAATCTATATCAGGTAGAGAATGCACATGAGCATGGAAATTCCCTGTGGCTCCATTCCATTTGGCAGAAAAATTGTGCTGAGATAGTAATTCATAATTATTGAGTATCCGATAACCAAACACCGCCCATTCTTTGCCAAGTGTCGTTGGTGATGCCGGTTGTCCATGTGTTCGTGAAAGCATGGAAATATTTTTACTATTAAAAGCATTCTCGGCGAGAATCTCCATAATTTTTTTTAGCTGCGGCATTAAATACTGATCACGAAAATCATTCATCATCATCGCATATGCAACATTATTGATATCCTCTGAAGTACAGGCGAAATGGATCCAAGAAATAAGATCTGGATCGCTCTTAATGATTCTTTCACGTATCGCATATTCAACGGCTTTAACATCGTGATTCGTTTTTTTCTCGATCGCCTTTACTTCTTCAGCAATTTTTTGATCTGAACGATCTAACACTGTTTGAAAAAATAAATTTGTTTTTTTGGATATCTTAGGAAGGGGGATCTTCGGCGTCTCTCCTAAAAACAATAACCAACTTGCTTCAGCTTTCAGTCGATAATCAATAAGGGCTGATTCGCTGAAGACCCGTGAGAGTTCATTAACCTGATTAGCGTAACGTCCATCAAGAGGTGATACCGCCTTTAATTTGTAAATTTCCATGGAAGAGATTATAACTGCTTAAGGAGGAAAACAGCCAGTGAAAAATATCCAAAAGAATTTAAAAATAGTGGTCGGTTCGCAGTGGGGTGATGAGGGCAAAGGGAAATGGGTTGATGTTCTAAGCAACGACTGTGATATCGTCGCACGATTTCAAGGTGGTAATAACGCGGGCCACACCATCTATATTAACTCTGAAAAACATGTTCTTCATCAATTACCTTCTGGGGTTTTCAAAAATAAAATTTCTGTTCTGGGAGCTGGTGTGGTGATTAATCCTGTGGCTCTTTTTGAAGAAATGGAAAAAATTAAAAATAAAGTTTCCCTCACTGCACAAAATTTATGGCTATCGAGTCGTGCTCACGTAATTTCTCCTTGGCATATTTTTCAAGATGGGCAGCGAGAATCCAGCACCGCTCAACCAATAGGTACAACCAAAAGAGGCATCGGACCAACTTATGCTGACAAAGCTTCCAGAGTTGGCATACGCATGGGTTCTTACGTTGATGATCATTGTCGTATGGGATGGATAGAAAATCTAAAACAAGAATCTCCTAAATTCAAAGAATTTTATGAACAACATAAAGATGAAATGGCTCGCTTTCATGAAGTCGCAGCTTATTTAAAAAAATTTGTCACAGACAGTGAGAGACAGATTTTAGAAAATATTAAATCGGGAAAAAACGTTTTAGCTGAAGGTGCTCAGGGAACTTTACTCGATATCAATTTTGGAACTTATCCCTATGTAACTTCTAACTCAACCATTTCAAGTGGAGCTTTGGCAAGTTTGGGATTACCTCCCTCATGTGTGGGAGATGTTATAGGAATTGGTAAGGCTTATGTCACTCGTGTCGGTGAAGGGCCATTCCCCACCGAATTATTTGATGATGTAGGAAAAGGTATTGCTCAAAAAGGGCATGAATTTGGAGCGACAACCGGTCGTCCACGAAGATGTGGTTGGCTTGATTTAGTAGCGTTAAAATATGCTGTGGATATCAATGGAATTACAAATTTAATCATCAATAAGTTTGATGTGTTGAATGAATTGGATACTATCAAATTTGCCACGGCTTATGAGCACCCAACATTAGGAAAAATAGATTATTTCCCAACAGAAATAAAAACATTAGCTGAGTGTAAGCCGGTCTATGAATCAACCCCTGGGTGGAAAAAAGAGATTCGCGGATTAAGAAGCTATGATATACCTTCTGAGCTTTTGAAGTATGTAGAAATCATCGAATCGTATTGTCAATCTAAAGTGTGTTTAATTGGAACAGGCCCAGGGCCGGATGATTATCTCGACTTGAATTAAGAGGAAAAATTTATGAGACTCATCATTATTACTTTTTTAATTTTAAAAAGTTTTCATTTAATCGCTCAAACATTTGATGTCACTTTTGCAGAAGAAGCTATCTCCATCACAGATAATTTATCCGATAAAGAAATTTTTCTAGCTTCCTGCGAAGAAATTAATAAGAAACCAGAGGGTAATGTTTACCGCTGTGAAGACGTTCAATTTAATCGACAAAATATTGTTATTAAAAATATAAAGGATCAAAAATTAATTATTATTGCTTTTATCAAAACCTTGAATGAAAAAACAAAATCCACGATTGTCTGTTCTTTAGATGAGAATGAAAAAAACTCTGATTGTCATTTAGCCAATCCAAGAAAAAATGGAGAACGATCAGGAATGATTTCTCCCTTTAAATCACAAGTTGAAAACTTAAATTTACCCAACGCAGCATGGGTTGCTATGCCTGATAGACAAGATAATTTAGGTGGACTTTTACGCGGAATGAATCCTCAAATAGAAAACGATTTTTATGAAATTACGAATTTAGGAATTGAGAAAATTTTAATTTTCAAAGACTTTTCCGACGCTAGTGAAAAAGATCTAGCAAAAGAAATAGAAGCGTTTAAAAAGTTGGGGGTTAATAAAATTAAGCATTTTCCATTTCCTTACTATGATTTTGAAAGCTATTCCGAAGCATGTGTAATGACAATCGCTGCTTTAGAATACTTACATGATGCTCGTTCTAATAACCAATCTGTTTATTTTCACTGTACCGTTGGCGAAGATCGTACAGGATATCTTTCCACACTTTATTTATTAGCAAATAACTCGCAATTAAGTATCGAAGAGGCATTAGAAAATATTATGTGTGAACATGGCTATGAAGGAGGAAATCCCTTTAAACCATTTATAGTAAAACAAAATATACAAAAAGATTTAACAGCACTTTACAGTTTTATGGCTAAATATGTTCACGGAAAATATGAAAAGAGTGAAAAAATAAATGATAAAAAATGTGCTCTCGCTGATTTGATGGTGAAAAAATCGAATTTACGATGTAAAACTTCAACAAAAATTTATGTGCAATAAATTCACTCCAAAACCGAAATTAAATAATTCCACTCTGTCAAAATTGAATTACGGATAACCTCATCATGTAATGTCTGATACCATGATTCATCCGAGGAGAAAAGAGTTTTAGAAAATTTTTCATTCATCATCACATCAAAATCACTAAGCTGCCATTCAAGACCACGAGTGAGTAATGATTTAATTTTATTCTGCCAATCTGGTGAATTTTCATTTAATTGAGCTAAAGTAGTTCTTAAATATTTTGCATAGGGTGTCCTCAATAATTCATAATGGCTAGAAAAAGATACTAAATTTTCAAATATTTTTTTCCATTGCTCCAAATTTAAATCTTCAAAATTAACTTTTCGCATCTTCGCTTTGAAATTTGTCAAAATTCCCTGTTTGGCTGAAATCATTGGCAGTTTATATTTTACGATCCAATCGTGGTCCTTTTGATGCAAATTCATAATTTTATTTAATTCTTGAAATGCACTACTAAGATCATTTGCTGTTGTAATCTCAAATTGATTATAAATTTTATCTAAAATTGGAAAAGTATCTCCGGGTAATTGAGGTTTCTCAAACGCATAGTCATAACTCTGACTGTAAAGCTGCTGCATAATTTCAATAAGTCTTTTTAACCAAACTACGACTTGATCTGATTCAGACGATATTTCCCTTAACTTATTATATAGAGCAATCGACACATCAATTTCTTTTTGACCAGGAAATTGGTGAATCATTTGTCGTGTCAGGCAAAATTCATTGACAACATTACACACATTGACTGCCAATTGTCTCATTTCATGAATAATATTTAAATTGCTACTATTCATAAATAGAAAAGAAGGCGTAAAAAGTTCATCTGAAGAATTTAAAGTTTCAGCTCTTGAAATCAAATTTGAATAGTTAAGTGAGGTCAAATATTCAACTTGAGAAAAATACATTGGATATTTTTTTTCCATACCCAATACATCAACAAAAGAAATCAATTTTGGTATCTCATTTACATTGTATAACAAACCATAAAAATCTCCATGAAACGTAAACAATGAAAAAGCAAACTCTCTCGTATTTAAAACTTTACTAAATGCCCATATCAAATGTCTCCTATCACAATTTGATGGTACTCTAAGAAGATCAGGAGCTAAGTCTCTAATCCTAGTAATTTGGCTTTGCGTAATATTGGGATATATTGAATCTAAAAATAATGCTTGGGTTTGTCTTGTTTGGTCACATACTCTTAACTTAGCAAACCAAGTTTCTTGATCAAATAAAATATCAAAAACATGATCTCTATAGCTAGGCTCCCTTTTAAAAGCATCACTTAAAATTATTAAATATTCTGGGAACATTGGACTCCGTTTAAAAATTTCTAACAAAAGATTTAAACATTCATTATCTAGTTTTAATTTAATTTTTGACTTGATTTTTTCAATTTCATATTCACCCTCAAAAAAATTACGCACGGTAACAACACTCAAGCGGCAAAATTGTTCCTCTGACATTTGTTCTTTTTGGACTAATAGTTCGTCTACACTCATCATATATTTCCAACTCAGCCTAGCCATTATTGCGTAGGAAATAGAATTTTCACGAAAAAGTGAAATCCATACTTTTTTTTCAGCTTCGAAAATAAATTGATTCGGAAAATTTAAAATAATCTGAGCAACGATTCTTTCATATTCTCCTCCTCGCTTTTCATTTTTAAGTATGGCTAACAATTTTGAAAAAGTACCCTGCTGAAAAAAATTTGAGAAATTAGAGTATTGTCTAACTACAAAGGAAAGCCTATTCAAAGAATGATTTTCTTTAGGATGATCCAACATATAATTGAATAAAAATTGGTAGAATTTTATATAACGATCCCACCCACTTTGAAAATAATTAATAAATTGATTAAAGTTATTATCATTTAAAAAATATGCCGACAAAAAATCTAATAAATCAGGATTATTTTCATATTTATCTAACAATATATTTGCTTTATAGACTGAAAACCCTTCAATACTTTTTGTGTATTCACAATCCAAAACTTTGCAATTAAAATTAATAATCGGATTTAAAGTAAGATCCAAAACTTCCAGTTTTTTCAATTCATCGACAAACGAAGTGTCAGTAATAAAATTATCTTGTAGATGTAATTCCTCAACATTAATTAATTTAGTAATAAAGCTTATTTCAGAAAAATCGCTTTCGGTAATTGAAAAATTTCTGATTGAATTAAAATTATTCTGACATTCAATCAATTGATGCTGCTTAATTTTTTTTAGACTTACTTCTCGTAAGTTTTTTGATGTTGATAATTCACAAAAATCCTTATCAAGATCTGACTCCACAATGCTAATTTTTTCTAATTGAAGATGCTTTGTGAGAGAAGAAAATTTTACCCATGATGATTGTATGATATAAATTTTTTTCAAATTGAGAAATGGTTCAAAAAACGAAAAATCAAACAATTTATAGTTTTCAATTTTATATAACTGAGTGTTGATAGCTGCATTGGCATAAGCATCACAATCTGCATAATTTGAATAAGACATAAAATTTGCAAATTTTTTATTACCTGCATTTAATTTTTCTTGGCAATAATTTTTTGCATCATCAAAC
>CAZFSQ010000016.1:0-14266 GCA_964521975.1 uncultured Oligoflexales bacterium
AGAAATGCAATCGCGATACCAAAAAATAGAAATGTTTAAGGTGCTAAGATCAGTAGAAAGTTTTCTCTGAGAGGAGAAATTATGAGGAGGAGTGTCAAAAAATTAGACAGTTGGTAGTTAAAAAAATAGCAAAACCTACTTATATCTTCGCATATAAATCGCAAACAAAGGGTCGGCAATAACATAGCCTACCTCTTGGGTAAAATAAATTTCAGCACTGTCTTCTAATTTACGAACAGCATTAAACAACGATGTCGGAGCAATTCCCGGAATATATTTTAGAAAATCTTTAGACTTAATTTTTAGAACAGGACCATATTTTGCAATGGCTACAAGGGCTGCTCGCTCATTGATACGAAGCCGTCCGAACATTTCCTCAAAACGACTTCGCCGTTCATCCACAGAGCCTATCAGAGCTTCAATTACTTTTTTTTCGGTGATATCTATTTTTCGACATGATCGTATGATGAAGTTTGTTACGATATTGATGGACTCCGGAATTCCTTGAGTATGTTCGATTAAAAGATCAAAAACTTGTTTCCCCATTTTACAATTTACGTAGCGTAAAAATTTGTTGAGATACTGAAGGTAGGCTTTCTGATAATGCTCCGATCGAACTTCGGGTATGGCTATATCTCTTCCCCAACTTGCCATAGGAGATTTATGTCTTGCAAAAATTTTACTCAGCAAATGTTTCTTAGACCCCAAAACAATAATAGGTAAATTTTCAGGTAGTGTTTGTAAAGAAGAACGCAATTTTTCAAGAGAAGATCGCACAAAGTATAAATCTTGAAACTCATCAAAAATAAGAAGAATTTTATATTTTTGTGACAAAGATTTTATTTCTGAAATGATGGGGTGAAGTGTGGCTTTTTTATTGGAATCTTGAGACTCAAGCGAGATGTTGAATTCTCCTGATAAAACATCGACCCCTATTTTGGGGCGTAGTGATTTAAAAGATTCTAGCAGTTTTTTGATTTTAACTTGATTGGGAAATGCTTTGCTTAAGCCGTTTTCCAGCCCGATACGCAGCCTTTCTTCCATGTCCTCAATAGATACCAAACCATAAAAATCGACAAATACAACGATGGAATTTTTATTAGCATTCTGAAATCTTGGAGCAATGACACCGCAGACGAGAGAGGTTTTGCCTGTATTCCTTCTCCCATTAACGACGACTCGTTCTCCTCTTTGTACGGCTTGAAATAAAACATTTTCTTCAATCTCTAAATTGCAAATTTTATTTTTATCTAGCAAAACTTCTGCGGGTAATAGGGGTGGGGTTTCTTGATGCATATGTTCCATGCTTTTATTATATGGAGATAAGAAAAATTAGTCAAGAAAAGTGAGTCCAAAATTTGGACTCATATTTTTGGACTTATCAAGATTTCTTGTTTTTTAATCATTGAAATAGCGATAGACTATGCACTAATATGCGACTTTTATATTTTACGATCATTTTTATTTTAACCAATTGTGTCACGATTGTTCGGCCTGATGGTCATTGGAATGATCCGGTTTTAACCCAATTTTATGATGATGAATTAAAAGACGATCTTGTCGATGTGCGGTGTTATAAGGAACGCGATAAAATCTGGGTGGAAAAAGAGAGCGATATTTGTGTGCAGCTACGAAGTATTATTAGCAATATGGGTGCTGTGATTGTTGAAGATGAAACGCAAGTTCCATTATACACGCTAGCCTATATTGATCTTCCTTGGAAAAGTGATTTTGGTGGTTGGGGGTTGCTTCCATGTATTTATACTGGAACACTTTTCCCTTGTGTTGAAGATTCCGAGGCCGCAGTAAAACTTGTGATCTTAGATAAAAATAAAGTGATCGTTAAAGAAGAAATTTTTGCGACAAAGTTTCGATCTTTTTATGGATATGGTGCTTTATTTCTATTGGCCAGAGGAAATTCAGCCACCCGAATACAATTGACGAAAAAACTTTTTAAAACCATGCGAGGATTTTTACGCTCTTATAAAGTTTCTTTAAAAAATGATATGGAGTTAGCAAAAGTAAAATGACAATTTGGTTTGCGACGATTGCAGTGTTTTTTCATTTTGCCACGACAACTTATTTTTGGCGAAGTCCGCAAACGCGATTTGAATTGGGTATGGGTGAATTGGAACCGCCTCCTTGTCGAGAATTAAATTCAGTAGAAAAAGCGAAGTATGGTTTTCAACCAGAGGGCAAAGGATCTAATTTTTATTTACGTGGGGCTTATCTTTGTGAGCGAAAAATTTTTAGCAGTAGAGAGCGTCCAAAATTTATTGATTTTGTCACAGAACATGCACCGATCATCGCCAAAGAAAAAGTAACGTTGATGGTTGAAAAAATGCGAATGCAGTTGAAACCTGTTGCGATTGAAGTCATTGCCGATGATCCGCAATTGAAAAATTATTTGCAAAGACTTTTTCAAGTGGAGTTAGTAAAACAGTTAGGTGGTGGAAAAGTTGTGCGACATGCCAATCAGATTATAGAGCATCGGCCGCTTTGGAAGATTAAACTGCTTGAGGTATCTGATGAAAAAGTTTTACTTGCTGACGAAATAATATTGTAATGTTTTCAAAATTATTATTAACGCTGATTTTTTTCACGAGCACAGTTTATGCTGATGACGAAAACTCTCCTATTCATCTGAATATTCATTATATGGCTCAGGATTTAATAGATGATCTTGTTTATGAGTGGCTAGAAAACCCACCGTTTAATGCTGAAACACTTGTGAGTCTGGTTGAGGTGAGTGGTCCAATTGGACTGGATCATGGATTTGTTCAATCGGTTGAAAATCGACTTTTTCAATTATTAAAAGTTAATCCTCATACACAAATTAAACTTTCCTATTGCAGTATTTGTATGCAGTATATTGCTAAAGCTAATCCAGAGAAGACAGTTTTTTCTCGTGTTATTGATCAACCCGAAGCTCTCGAATATTTATCGAAGGCATATCCTTCGCGAAAAGCCTTGAGTTTACAATTTGAGGCTGAGGGAAAGGATTTGGTATTGAGAGCTAGTATTTTTGAGTTAACGCAAGATCAAAAAATTGTGTGGGCAAATTCTTTTAACACAGTTTTTACAGCTAGAAGATTATTGCGTGAAGATTCTCCGCTTAAGAGTCAAACGATGGCACGCGATGAGCAAATGAAAATTCTTTCACGCAAAGATCCGATGGAATTTGTAACTCGAATTTCATTTAGAAGTTTTGATGCAAATCCATCAGGGCTGCCATCAACTTTTAACGCAGTGGCACCGCTTATTTTTTTAGAACAAAGTTTTGAAGGAATTAAATTGCCTGATCAAGATTTGCGGCTGGCTCTTGATATTGGCTTTACCAGCATTCAAAATGCTTATGAAGGATGGCTTGTCGGTGGACATGTTGCTAATTTATTATTGAGAAAAACACCAAGCCTGATGAACCCTGATATTTATTTTATAGCTGGGTTTCATTTTATTCGTTTGCGAGGTCCTGGAGCTTTGGTTTTTGGATCGCAGCAACTTGATATCAATCAAATTCTGAATACAAAAGCAGAACCCAAAGCATCAATGGTGGGATGGAAATGGGGTTTTGAGACACATATTAAGCACAGATTTGGAGCTTTTACTGTTTTGGAATATTATCCTGTGTTGAAAAAGTCGAAGATTGTAGAGACAAGTAGAATTTTGAGTGTGCCCTATCAGTCGATTGGAGCTGGGATGGTGATTCGATGGTAGGTATAAAAAGCATACTCTTTTTACTTGTCCTAATTTTTATCAAAGCAAATGATGCTTTCTCACTTTTCTCATCAACTTCCCAAGATTTATTAATTTTAGAGGATGCTCTCAATTATAAACTTGACGAAAAGACAGATATCCGTGAAAAGGCTTTGAGAAATAAAATTACCCCGCTTTTAATCGCCCCTCCGAAACATCTTTGGATGGAATCAAAAAATGATTTTCGCGATGCGGTATTTAATATGTTATCCAAAGTATTTTCAGAGCCAGGTCAAATCATTGATTGTCCTGATTGTGGATTAAATCGTGTGTATGTTGCTAAAGATCAGCGACTCACCATTCAAAGCGGTGATTTAAGCATGGGAGAGTTTTCTCAGATTAAAAAAAATACTCTCTACGAAAAAGCAAGAGCCATTGCCTTTGTCGAAGAAACATCATCAGGTGTCTATATGAAAATTGTTAGTTTGGATGATGGACAAATTTTATTTGCTCATTTAGCGGATAGTTCAAAAAATTTAGATCATGCTAAACCTTATCTGCATTTTAATAAAGAATACGAACGACGTTTGCGAGGTGAGGCTCTTAGTTATATGTTTGTTAATTTAGGATTGATGCCCTTTAGCTCCTTTACTCTTCAACTTGAGTGGTTAGAACAGTGGGGAACATACAATCAACATATTTCTGGAATAGCGTTAAGTTTGATGAACCCCATTGTTGCTCTTGGTCCGAGTTATCATTATTTATTACGCTCGAATCCTAAGATAAACTTTGGAGGAACTTTATTTGTAGCGTTACCAAAGTTAATTTCTGAGAGCGGAGTATCGCTAACAAATGCATTAGTTTTACAAGCGACTGCTCATTATGCTCTTGGCTCTTCGTTCGGAGTTTTTATTTATGCGAATACTGATAAAAATTTTGGTGTAGGGTTTAATTTATTTAATCCTCTCATTGTGCCTATCTTTTTTTAAGGAAAGAATCTGTGCTATATATCAAACATCGCATCAATAAAATAAGTGAACTAAAAAATATTCATCCTGATTGGGGAGTCGAGATTGATTTAAGATCTCATGTTGCTATCAAAAATAAAATTCATTTGAGCCATGATCCATGGGTTGAGGGTGATGATTTTGAGCTGTGGCTGCAAGAATTTAAAAAAATGAATATTCAAGGTCCGCTTATTTTAAATACGAAAGAAGATGGACTCGAAGGGCATATTATTGAATTAGTAGAAAAAAAATTTTTAATTCAAAACTTTTTTTTTCTCGATACGCAAATTCCCACATTAGTTCGCTGGACTCATAAAAATAGGGAAAAAAGATTTGCCGTGCGTTTTAGCTTTTATGAGCCAGAAGAATTTGTTTTGAAATTTAAGGATAAATTATCTTGGGTTTGGCTAGATTGTTTTGATGTAAAACCTTTAGCTAAAGAAAAAATTTTGCTACTTAAAAAATATTTCAAAGTTTGTCTTGTTTCTCCTGAATTACAGGGAGGCGATGAAAATCATTTTTCTTTATTTAAAGATATCGCTCTTATTTCAGATGCGATATGTACTAAAATGCCACATATCTGGACGTCTATTTAATTTTTTTTCCCAATACAATAACAACTAATTTCTTTCCATCTATTTCCTGTTCAAGAAGTCCCAGCATATCGGCATCGCGGTTCAATAAACTTTGACGATGAAAAGGTGATGCCCAGAGTATTTGCATCATTTCGCTATTATTTTGACCGATCACTCGATTTTCGCTCTGCATCTGAATATGATTTTTTTCTAATTTATTTTTTGTTTCTGAAAATAAATTACGTTGATGAGTCATTGTTTTGTTGTGAGAGATTAAACCTTCAATTAATTTCATTTCATCAGAATGAAACATGATCATAGGAAAAATCCCGAATTTTTTTCTCAATTGATTGATCCAATCACTTAAGGTTATTTGTTTGTCTTGGGAGAACGGAAAATCCCACATCGTTTCATTTTTATTTTTAAATAAAAACCATTCTTCAGGACCACGCCGAGAATCTTTAGGTAAGCATGAAATGCCAACCCACCCCTCTTGTGATGGTATTAAATAATCATCCGTTTTTTTATCCGCATTGAGTGCAAAAATTTTTCCATTTTCAAACTCAGCAAAGCCGACTTGAGTATGCTGACAATATTCTAGGACTTTTATTTTTTTTAAATTAAAAGTTTTTTTATCTAAATTAATTTCTAAATTGGCAGGTGAGGGTGCAGAAATAAAAAATTTACTTTTATCGTCGCATGAACCATAAGAAAAGCTATGATGATTATTTTTTTGTGCAAAATCTTTGGCGAAAATTTTTAATTTTTCTTCGGAAATTTTTTGACTATCTTCTGGACTAATTTTTCCACCCAAAACCTGTGCATCAAGGATTGGATTCAAAAAGGAAAAACCATGAAAGTTATTTTCGCAGATGGTGCTTTTTAATAATTGAGCAAGTTCAGGACGTTCATAAGAATGAAATGCTTGTGTCCATCCACTTAAACTAAAAAAAAAATAATGATATAAAAGAGTTTCAATTAACTATCCATCAACTTAAAAATAGTTTGGAGTTGCATGTTTGAAGTTCCTTCGTAGAGTTTTCCAATTTTAGCATCGCGATAATATTTTTCTGCCGGAAATTCTTTGATGAATCCATAACCACCATAAACTTCTAAGGCAGAGGATGCTACTTGTTCAGCAACATGCGATACAAAATATTTTGCCATCGCAGCTTCTTTCACAAATATTTGTTTTGCATCTTTCATTCGTGCGGCGTTATAAACCATGAGCTTGGCAGCTTCAACTTGAGTAGCAAGTTCGGCTAATTGAAATTGAATCCCTTGAAATTTTTTAAGTGGCTGACCAAATTGCTCTCTTTGATTAGCGTATTTGAGTGCCCCAGCGAGTGCTCCCTCGGCAAGCCCAAGCATCTGAGCTGCAATACCAATGCGTCCCTCATTTAATGTCTCAATAGAAATTTTATAACCTTTACCAATTTCTCCTAAAACATGACTTGCTGGAACTTGAACATTATCGAGTAACACTTCACAGGTGGATGATGCACGAATGCCTAATTTAATTTCTTTTTTTCCGATGGAAAATCCGGGCATTCCTTTTTCTAAAATAAAGGCTGAAATTCCTTTATATCCTTGATCGGGGTTCGCATTCGCAAAGACAACAAAAATTTCGGCTTCTTTAGCATTGGTAATAAAAACTTTTTTCCCTTCCAGTTTCCAGCCATCACCTGACTTTACAGCTCTTGCCTTCATAGCAAATGCATCCGAACCAGAATTCGCCTCTGTCAAACAGTAAGACCCCACTTTTTTTTGAGCCAGCATGGGTAGATATTTTTTTTGTTGTTCTTTATTGGCCCATCGTAAAAAAATGTTATTAACGAGAGTGTTTTGCACATCAACAATGACTCCGGCAGAGGGATCAATTTTTGATAATGCTTCCACGGCTAAAATGGCCATAAAAAAAGAACCACCTGATCCGCCATATTCAGAGGGAATTTCTATTCCCATAAGTCCCATCTCGAAAAATCCTTGCAGAAGTTCTTTAGAAAAATTTTCGGTCTCATCCATTTCATGAACTTTAGGTGCTAATTGTGATTCAGCAAATTTTTCCACCTCACTCTTAAATAATGCCTCATCTTCGGTTAATTGGTTGAGTGGTGGATGGTTTTGACTGCTCATGAATTTTTTTCTCCTCTGAAATGGATCAATAGTAATTAAAAATTTCACCCAACTCGTGGAGTGTGGGATGAATCCATATTAACTCATTTTTACTTTTCTGACTAACGGGTAATTGAAAACTCTGCGATGCTTCTTTCAACTGTACAGCAATCAATGCTATCTCACATTCTTTTTGCATTATTTTTTCTTTAGCTAATATTTCTTCTTTTTGTTTTTTGAGTATTTGTTCTTCTTTAAGCAACTCCTGTGTTACTTGGGTAATAGCTCCTATTTCAAAATCGCTAACAAAGTTTTCAGGGGTATCTCGCAACACATGAGAAATTTTATAAATCCAAATTTTCAACCAAAATCTCAGAGCGTACTGTTCATTTGCTTTTACAAAATACTCTTGCGTTTTTTCACACAAAGGTAATAACCAATGACGGTATGCTTTTTCACTTTCTGTTTTGGGTTGATAGGAATTGGAAATAATGGAGGTTATTTTGGTGAGCCATTTTTTTAAAACTTCATCATAAAAATAAAGCATGGCTCGATTGGAGAGAATGTCTTTACTGCGATCGCGGTACATGCGGTTGAGTGATTTCTCAACTAAATGAATTTCACGAGTGAGATTCTTTAATTCATAATCCCAATCTTTAATTTGCATGATGCCATTTCCTTAAATGCTGCAAATCTTTTTTAAAATTTTCTTTGGTTAGTTCTACTAATAAAGGTGTGGGTGGATGAATATGAGGTAAATCCATCTGAATAAAGTTTTTGCTGTCTTCTACTCGTCGGTTCATATCTAAGATTCTTTTTTGTGAATCATAAATTTCGCTTTTAAGTTGCCCAATATTTTTTTGCAGCTCTAAAAATTTTAAAAAAGATTTTTGAGTTTTAAAACTTGCGGAACTGATTTTTCCTTTGATGTCATGAATTCCTAAAAGTCCCCAGAGACCATTCAATGCTTTCTCGCCGCTTTGCATCTGAGTATCGAGGGTTTGAACTTTAAAATTTAATTTTTTTAGTCTTTGATGAATCCACGATAAAATTTTATTTTGCGAAAAAAGCGAAAGGAATGGAAAGGGCTTGTCTTCAAGAGGTCGGGCAATTTTTTCTAAATAAAAAATGGATTGTTCGATGGACTCAATTCGCTCAGTGAGGGTATTTAATAAAAGATGAATTTCCTTTTTGTCTTCAGCTTCATAAAAAGAGATGTCAAAAAGAGGACTGCGTTTGAATAAATCTTTTTTTCCATCCCCCTCCAAGCGGAGATAATTTAATTTATTTCGTAATTTTTTAGTCTTTCTGAGCCGCCATTTAAATCCCCATCGTTTTATAAAACCGTGACGTACAGCATCTTCTAAAACCAACTCCATAGATTGGATCTGATGATAAAATTGCGAAATCAACTTCTGATGTTTTTCTAAACCAAAACGTTCGATGGGAAGTTCCCTCATAAAAGATAATCATTTATATGAATTCCTTTCCATTGTACCAAAAAACTCTTGGTTCATGTAATAGGTTTGATCTTTATAATAAAGTTTCTTCCTAATCTTTGACTAAAACCCCATAATCTTTTAAAATAATTACTAGGATGTAAAAAAATTTCTGAGAAAGAAAATTTTATTTTTTTACCCAACAAAATTTTAATTGAGGACCGATGGTATGAAATCAGCTGATCTAATGAAAATTGTGCATAAGCACACGATCGACACTAAATATGAAGAGCTCAACTGGAGAGGAAAATATGCAGAATATCTCGATATGGTTATCGAGAATCCTAAAATCGCGAGAACAGCTTTTCAACGTCTCTATGACATGATTGAAACCTATGGTACGACAACTTTCACCGAGTATAAGAAAAAAATCACCCATTATAATTTTTTCGACGATCCAATGGAACATGGCAAAGATGCGATTTTCGGAATTGATATTCATTTGCAAAAATTGGTGAACGTATTTAAAGCGGCGGCGAATCACTATGGTCCTGAGAAGCGAGTGATCTTATTGCATGGTCCTGTAGGATCGGCCAAATCAACGATTGCGAGATTATTAAAAAAAGGATTTGAGTTATATTCCAAAACATCGAATGGTGCTCTTTATTCTTACGACTGGATCAATTTAGCTGATGTTTTAAAAATGGATGACAAAATGCCATGCCCTATTCACGAAGAGCCGCTTAATTTACTTCCTCTCGAAGCTCGTCATGAGGCTCTCAGTACCATCAATCAAAATAATAAGTCCGGTAGAAAAGTTTCTATCGTCTCAGATATTTGTCCGGCGTGTCGTTATGTTTATCGTGAATTATTGAAACACTATCAAGGTAATTGGACGACGATGATTGAAAATCATATTCAGGTAAAACGAATTATTTTATCAGAGAAAGATCGGATTGGTATTGGAACGTTTCAACCGAAGGATGAAAAAAATCAGGATTCAACCGAATTAACAGGGGATATTAACTATCGTAAAATTGCTGAATATGGTTCCGATTCTGACCCGCGTGCTTTTAATTTTGACGGTGAATTTAATATTGCGAATCGAGGTATTATTGAGTTTATCGAAGTATTGAAATTAGATGTCGCATTTTTATATGATCTTTTAACCGCGAGCCAAGAGCATAAAATTAAACCGAAAAAGTTTGCCCAAACGGATATTGACGAAGTAATTAGTGGTCATACGAATGAACCTGAATATCGCAAGTTACAAAATAATGAATTTATGGAAGCTCTGCGAGATCGTACCGTAAAAATTGATGTGCCTTACATCACACGATTAGAACAAGAACAAAAAATTTATCAAAAAGATTTTAACGCGAATTCTGTTCCTCATATTCATATTGCTCCGCATACGTTAGAAACTGCGGCGATGTGGGCGATTTTAACGCGACTTGAAGACCCGAAAAAAGCTAATTTGACTCTCATGCAAAAATTGAAACTCTATAACGGAAAATCTATTCCTGGGTTTACCGATGACAATATCAAAGAACTTCGCAAAGAAGCATCACGCGAGGGAATGGAAGGTGTGAGTCCGCGTTATATTCAAGATAAAATTTCTAACGCTTTGGTAGAAGATCGTGGTAGTGGCTGCATCAATCCATTTATTGTGATGAATGAATTAGAATCAGGTTTGAAAAGTCATTCGTTGATTAACGATGAAGAAACTAAAAAACGTTACCGCGAACTTTTGGCTATTGTTAAAATGGAATATGAAGACAATGTAAAAAATGAAGTGCAGCGTGCGATCTCTGCCGATGAAAGTGCGATTGAAAAATTGTGCGGCAATTATATTGATAACGTCAAAGCATATACACAGAGAGAAAAAGTTAGAAATCCATATACCGGCCAAGCTGAAGAAGCGGATGAGCGTCTCATGCGTTCCATTGAAGAAAAAATTGATATTCCAGAAAGTCGCAAAGATGATTTTCGTCGCGAGATCATGAATTACATTGGAGCTTTGGCATTAGAGGGACGCTCGTTTAATTTTAGACAGAACGAGCGATTGCATAAAGCTCTTGAGCTAAAATTGTTTGAAGATCAAAAAGACACCATCAAACTCACGAGCATTGTTTCCAATGTGGTGGATAAAGAAACGCAGGCGAAGATTGATGTGGTTAAAAATCGTTTGATTAAAAATTATGGCTATTGCGAAATTTGTGCGGGAGATGTTCTCGGATTTGTGGCGAGTATTTTTGCTCGTGGTGATGTGGTTCGCTCGGATAAACATTAATTGATGACAGTGGGTTTATTTATATAGGAAACGCTAATAATGAAAATGGAATCTGATCTTAACCGATTCCGAAAAATTGTGAAGGGTAAGATTCAAAAAGACCTGAGGCGTTTTATTGCTAATGGTGATCTTGTTGCTCGGCAAGGAAAAAAAGTTGTAACGATCCCTTTACCGCATATTGATATTCCACGATTCAAATTTGGTTCACAGCAAGGAAAAGGTGTGGGGCAGGGCGATGGTGAAGTCGGTGATGCTGTTGGTCAGGGACAGCCGCAACCCGGCCAAGGTGAAGCAGGGAATCAAGAGGGGAAACATGATTTAGAGGTTGATGTTACTCTCGAAGAATTGGCTCAAATTTTAGGGAATGAATTAGAATTGCCGAATATCGAAGATAAAGGCAAAAAAAACATTGATAATAAAACTCTTAAATATACAGGTATTTTAAAACAAGGGCCTGAGTCATTACGCCATTTCAAACGAACATACAAAGAAGCCTTGAAGCGATCTATTGCAGCAGGAATTTATAATCCTAGTAATCCGATTGTTGTGCCGATTAAAGATGACAAGCGTTATCGTTCCTATAAAGTTTATCAAAATCCAGTTGCGAATGCGGTCATCATTTACATGATGGATGTATCGGGTTCAATGGGTGATGAGCAAAAAGAAGTGGTGCGGCTCACAAGTTTTTGGCTCGATACTTGGTTGCAACATCAATATAAAGGGATTGAACGCTGTTATATTATTCACGATGCGACGGCAAGGCAGGTGGATCAAGAAACATTTTATAAAACGAAAGAATCGGGTGGAACTCTCATTAGCTCCGCCTATAAATTAGCTCTGAAAATTATTGAAGAAGAATACAATCCGATGGATTGGAATATTTATTTGTTTCATTTTTCAGACGGGGATAATTGGTCAGGCAATGATACAGCAGAATGTATGCGGCTTTTAGAGAGCCAATTGCTTTTAATATCTAATTTGTTTTGTTATGGACAAGTAGAATCGCGTTATGGTTCAGGACAATTTTTACGTGATTTACAAAAGTATTTCGGGGAAAAAAATGAAAAACTTTTAATGGCCACGATCAAAGATCGAGAAGCTATTATGGATGCGATTAAGTGTTTCCTAGGGAAGGGGAAATAAAAAGTGCATTATAATACAAGTTTAACTCCAGAGTTACAAGAAATCGCAGATAAGCTTGGACAAATTAGTAAAGAAGCTGGACTCGATTGTTTTCCTACTATTTTTGAATTAGTCGATTATAAACAGTTGAATGAAATTGCTTCTTACGGTGGATTTCCGACGCGATATCCTCATTGGCGATTTGGGATGGAGTATGAGCGATTATCAAAAAGTTATGAATATGGATTGTCGATTATTTTTGAAATGGTCATCAATAATAATCCTTGTTACGCCTATCTATTGCGAGCGAATAATTTAGTCGATCAGAAGACAGTGATTGCTCATGTTTATGGCCACTGCGATTTTTTTAAAAATAACTATTGGTTCAGTAAAACCAATCGCAAAATGCTAAACGAGATGGCGAATCATGCGTCTTATGTGCGGTCGATTATCAATGATGTGGGTCATGATGAAGTTGAGGAATTTATAGATGGGTGTTTGTCCCTTGAAAATTTAATAGATATCTATGCTCCTTTTCGAGGCGAGCCACAAAAAAAAGTTGAAGCAGAATCTTATCGTGAAAAGCCGGTATCAAAAATTCCTTCTAAAAGTTATATGGATACTTATGTCAATCCTAAAGAATTCTTAGAAGCTCAAAGAAAAAAACAAGTACAAGAATTGCAGCGTGAAAAATCTTTTCCTGAAAGACCGGAACGCGATGTTCTAAAGTTTCTTATGGAACATGCTCCGCTGAACACATGGCAGAGGCGAGTGTTAGAAATTGTGCGAGATGAGGCGTGCTATTTTTCGCCACAGGGGCAAACCAAAATTATGAATGAAGGCTGGGCAACCTATTGGCACAGTTTAATGATGACGAAATTAGCACCATTGAATGACAGTGAGATTATTGATTACTGTGATCGTTATGCAGGAGTTGTTGCATCATCTCGTGGTCAGTTTAATCCGTATAAAATTGGTGTGGAACTTTATCGCCATATTGAAGAGCGTTGGGATCGTGGACAATTTGGTATCGAGTATTTAAATTGTGAAGATCCTAAAACAAGAGCGGATTGGGATAAAAAAACAGGACTAGGCAAAAAGAAAATTTTTGATGTGCGATCTAATCACAACGATGTCACGTTTATTGATGAATTTTTAGATGAAGATTTTTGTCACAAACATAAATTATTTATCTATGATTTTGATAAAAAAAATAATCGTTATGTCATCACCAGTCGCAGTTTTAAAGATATTAAAAAAGAATTGCTAAGGCAGCTTACCAATTTTGGGCAGCCGATTATTTCTGTGATTGATGGAAATTTTAAAAACCGCAGCGAACTTTTATTGAAGCATCAATTTGAAGGAACAGATTTAAAACTAGATTATGCACAAGAGACATTGAGAAATTTATTCCGTGTATGGCAAAGACCTGTTCACTTGGAAACAATCATTGAAGATTTACCAAAAAGGATTTCTTATGATGGTACGAATCATAGTGTCGAAAAAGTTTAGTCGCTCACTCTGGATTTTATATTTTTTATTAAACCAAAATGTCTTGGCGATAGAAAATAATTCTACTCAAGAATCTATGATGCCTTTCGTTCATCATGTGGGAGTGATTCCAATTCATTGGGAATCTAGTGATCCGCAGGTGTTTAGTCGTGTCGATCAAAAAGAATGGCAAAAATTATTTTCAGACGTTGTGCGAAAAGCTGGAAGATTTTATGTATTGAACGACCATCTGGTAGCTGATTTATGGAATCAGGATGCAGGCAGAAAAAAATTAGCCGATGAATTTGAATTACATGGCTTGTGGGCTATGACTGTTTCTCTAAGGGGAGATGTAGTTGATATTGTCGTCAGGCTTTTAAGCCCCAAGATGGAAACCTATTTGCAAGAAACATTTTCAGAAAATTTTCGTTGGTTTCGTTATCAACCAGAAAAAAAACAAAATGATGTTGTGGAAAATTTAGTTTTTCGTGTGATGAATCGTTTGCCGGTTGATGTTCTGGTAACAAG
>CAZFSQ010000017.1:0-13745 GCA_964521975.1 uncultured Oligoflexales bacterium
TGAACAAGGAAATTTCACATGATCTATTTTGTCTTTATGAAGATCAGAAATTTTTTCGCCAGTTAATTTTTCTAACTCTTTAACACTACCGAGAGCTACAATATGGGAATCATCCTCGGAACATTTCCAAATGGGGATCGGATTCCCCCAAAAACGGTTTCGTGAAATCGCCCAATCGCGAGCGTTCTCAAGCCATTTTCCCATACGCCCATCTTTTAAATGTTCGGGTATCCAATGGATCGTCTGATTATTTTTGATAAGAGTGTCTTTAATTTTTTCAACCGCTACATACCAAGCAGGGATTGCACGATAAATAAGCGGCATATCGGTTCGCTCACAGAACGGATAACTATGGACAATCGTCTCATGTTTTAAAATTAAATTTTTTTGTTTGAGATCTCGAATAATATTTTTGTCGGCATCTTTAATATATTGTCCCGCGTATGGAGCAATATGCGATTTAAAAATAGCTTCCTCATCAATAGGGTCAACAAAATCAATTCCATTTTCTTTACAAACTCTAAAATCATCTTCGCCATATGCGGGGGCTTGATGAACCATGCCTGTACCCTCATCTGTCGAGACATATTCATCGAGTAAAATGCGAAACGCATTTGTATGATTTTCAAAGAACGGAAAAAGCGGTTCATAGGTTTTATTTTTTAATTCCTGAGCAGAAACATCGGCGAGAATTGTATAACTAGGTGGCTCACCTTTTTTTGTTTTATAAAAATGCTCAACGCGAGATTTGGCGAGATAATAAATTTCATTCGTCGTGTGATCTTTTAATTTTACATATTGAATTTTAGGACTGATGGCTAAAGCTAAATTGGAAATAAGTGTCCACGGGGTCGTTGTCCATGCAAGGCAATAAGCTTCTTCATCTTTTAATTTGAACTTAACCGTGACGGCAGGGTCTTGCACATCTTTATAATTTTGATTGGCTTCAAAATTGGCGAGTACCGTTGTAATACGAGGAGAATAGGCTACGACTTTATAAGCCTGATAAACTAATCCCTTTTTATATAGCTCAGAAAAAACCCACCACACAGATTCCATAAATTCAAGATCGAGCGTCCGATACTGATGGTCCCAATCGACCCAACGACCAAGTCGCGTGATTGTTTTTTTCCATTCATTAGCATAATGAAAAACCGAATCGCGACACATTTGATTAAATTTGGGGACTCCCATTTTGAGAATATCGCTGCGACCTTTAAGTCCTTCTCTTTTTTCAATTTCAAATTCGACAGGAAGTCCATGTGTATCCCAACCAAATCGCCTTTCGACGTGGTACCCTCGCATGAGCCAATAACGTGGGACAGTGTCTTTGATTGTATTTGCAAGCAAGTGACCATAATGGGGAAGACCATTGGCAAAAGGTGGGCCGTCATAGAACGCAAATTCCTTAGCTCCCTTTCGCCATTCATTTGATTTTTGAAAAATTTTATTTTTTTCCCAAAAATCTAAAATATCGCGTTCAGAACTAGGGAAATCAAAATCGGGTGATGCTTTAATCATAAGGAAATTATTATAATAAAATGTTCGGTGTCAGTCACTTAATAATCGACTTATTTTCATATTGATAGATAGTACACATGATCGTGTATTATCCGTAAAGATGAACACCCAAAATATTCCCGCATAAATTGCCAAAACATTGGCATCAAAAAAAACATTTTGAGTCAAACCGTGTAATATATTTCCTAAGAAAGAAAATAAAAAAGCATTTTTAAGCGGTGATGAAGGAAGACATGTTTTTATTTTTTTAAGTATAAAAAGCATAACCGCTGATCCAAGTAATCCAATTTCAGCCAAACATTCGAGATAAAAATTGTGAGCGTTATATTTTTCATAAAAATCTTCAAACCCTAAACGAATATAGTAATCTTCCCGCAATCCTTTGCTTAACATCATATAACTTTCCCCAAACAATGGAGAATCCAAAAACATTTGCCAATGCACTTGCCAAAACGTTAGCCGTCCAATTTTATTCAAATGGTTGGCTTCCATTTGCTGCACGGCTTCATCAAAACGAAAAATAATTCCTGTATAGTAAAGTAAAAAAACAAAAAAAGTAAAAATAAAAAGCATATGTTTTGGATCAAATTTTTTAAATTTAAAAATCAAAAATAAATAAATCATGATGCCAGAGATAATGGCTGTTCTGCCCCCCGATAAAAATAAAAATAAAAATTGAAATAATAAAATAATCAAAAAATGTTTTTTTTGTTGGGATGCTGTCTCTGAGAAATATCTGTACCCATAAAATCCAATCCAAGTTAAAGCTACTCCAGCCAACGACAATGGATGACCATAAAATCCAGCGACACGATACCCAATTGTCGAGGACATTCTTTCATGATCAGGGAGAATATTGATAGAATCGAAAGAAAAGCCATGCCTCAGATCAATTCCAAAAAAATGTTGCGATAAAAAATAAATAGAAAAGAAAATGGAGGCGTATAAAACGCCCTGATCAAAAGATGCCCATCCACTCGCCAGCTCGCGGAGCCTACTCCTCCCTTTGAGAGTCGTTGGGCATGACGATGTTTTATTGAGGATCATTGATGATGACAGTAATAAGAAAACTCCAGACAAAACCCATGTCGAGCTTACCTGTGACTTAAAAAAATCAGAAAATTTAATTCCTTCTTGAAATTCTGGGTGCTGAAAAAATGAAATGATATTTGTGAGAGGAAATAACGCCCAAAGTAAAATTAAAAAAAAACCTATTTTACGGCCGGCTTCAGGTAATGATTTTTTTAAATAAAATAAAGGTAAAATAATTCCTAATAATAACACACCCGAAATCTGAAGGGCTATTCCGCTAAATAACGTAAAAGGTAACAAAAAAGAGGCCACAAAATTAATTACCCTCGTGAAGCACCTTCAACGGGTCGCTCGACTTTAAATGCTTTTTGCAAATGCTCAGGTAAATCTTTTTTCATATCCACACCCACCACTTTCGATACGCCAGGTTCTTGCATCGTAATACCATAAAGTGTATCGAGAACTTCCATCGTCCGTCGATTGTGTGTAATTAATATAAATTGAAATTGTTCCGAAAGAGCTTCAATGACGCGATTAAAACGTCCCACGTTGGCTTCGTCGAGTGGGGCATCCACTTCATCCAAGAAACAAAATGGTGTCGGCTTTGTTTTAAGTAAGGCAAAAATGAGTGAAATAGCTGTAAGTGCTTTTTCTCCTCCTGAAAATAGGTTCATACGCTGCATTTTTTTACCAGGGAGTCGCACCATGATTTCAACCCCAGCTTCGAGAGGAATTTCTTTATTTGTAAGTTCTAAGTAACCTTCTCCTGATGGAAATAAAATAGGGAAGAGAGCTGAGAATTCGCGATTGACCTCATGAAAAGTTTTCATGAATTTTTCTTCACTCGATTCTTTCATCTCAGAAATCGCATTCATAAGAACATCAACCGATGACAAAATTTCCGTTTTTTGTGTTTCAATGAAATTTTTTCTCTCAATACTGGATTCATATTCTTGAATTGCCACCATATTTACGGGTCCCATATTTTCAATTTTTGTTCTGAGATTTGAAACGTCGCGGCCCGCTTTTTGTGTGTCAAAATCAGAAATTAATTCCATTTCTATTGACTCGACACTCACATGATATTTTTCATGAGTTTGCACACGAATACTGTCGATCACCATTTTAAGTCGTTCTAAGTTAATCGTGAAATCAGAAATTTTTTTCTGAGATGAGTTTTGCTTCGTTCTAATTTCTTTCAATTTTTCTTCACGGCTTCTTAGTTCTGAAATAAGCTCCGAGTGAGCATCTCTTTTGGATAAAATTTCTTCTTCGAGTTTTTCTCTCTCTAAAATGAACCGCTTAATTTCTTCACGGAGCTTCAACTGTTCATCATTCGCTTTTTCGATATCATGCTCGGTGTGAATTTTTTCTTCATATCGCTTACTAAGTCGTGTTTGAAGTTTTTCTAATTGAGATTTAAGTTGATCAAAACTTTCTTGGCGTCCTAGTAATTTTGTTTCCGCCTTAGCAAAATTAATTTTTCTTTCTTCATGTTCTGATAATACAGAATCCTTGCGATCTCCCATCGACATAAGTTCTTCGTTAGCGGATTCTTTTTCTATTTCCAGTTGTTTCTTTTCTTTGATAAGAGCGGCACGACTTTCTTCAAGATCACTCAATTCTTGAGAAAAATTTAACTCGAGTTGATTTAAATTTTGGAGTGTTTTTTCGCAATCTTCTAAAAGTTTTTTCTTATGATCTTTCTCTTGCGTCGAACTCTGGACTACGGCCATTAACTTTAAAATATCTTCATTCTCTTTTTTAAGTTCCTGGTCGATTTCATTCAAAGTAAATTTATCTTCCACTTGTTTTTGGTTGAAAAGATCCATTTCGCTCTGAATTTTTCCTAAACTTTCTTCGATAGATTTTTTTTCCTCTTCTAAAGCTTTTAAATCTTGTTTTTTGGTCAATACGCCAACACCCTTCGAGCTGGTTATCGAAAAATCCGCTTTCGATTGGATAATAGCTCCTTGAGGAGTTATCAGAATAATACCCTCAGGCAGGGTTTTTATTTCTTTTTCACCTAACGCCAACGCAGAAAAAAAATAAATTCTTGATAGAAGAGTTTCTAAGTCGGAGTGCTCTTTATGGAGTGAAGTATAATCTGCAAAAGGAACGGCATCATTTTTTTTTGCCCAGGTTTTAATCTCACTTAATTTGATATGTTCTTTTGCTTGCGATAAAACGGAAACAAAAAAGCTTCCCGACTCAATATCTTGAGAAATTTTTGATAGCTCTTGATATTGAGAAAAATCTTTAATGATAATCCGTGAAATCCATTTTTCAAATGCAAGCTTTGCTTTGGGAGGCAGTGTTTGAGCTTCTTCATTAAATGTTAAATAATCAGAGAGCACTCCTAAAATTAAATTAGAGTTTATGTCTTTAATTTTCTGAGCAAAGGTTTGAATATCTTCCAAGTTTAAAATTTGTTCTTCGGTGGACTCTATTTTTGCTTTATTGGTAACATATTTTTCTTTAATAGAATCCTTCTCGTCGGATAATTTTCCAAGTCGATCTAGTCTTTCCGCAATCGCCTTTTCTTTTTCGTTTTTGGTGGTCAGTTTTTCATCGAGACCACCTCTTTGTTTTCCAATAATTTCTTGCGATTCGGAGAATTTTTTTTCTGCAAGCAACAAATCTTCTTTTAAAAGTTTTGCTCTCTCTGTTTCATTTTGCTTTTCGCGACGAGTTTTAGCAATTTCTCGTGTAAGAGATTCTTCTCGCACTAAATTGCTATCAACTAATCTTTCAATGTTTTTTACTTCCTCTTCACACTCTTCGATTTTTTGTTCATAGACAAAAGATGTTTCATCCAACTTATCTACTTCAAGTTGAAACTCTTCGATTAATTTTTTAAGTCGATATGTTTCTTCTTTAGCCTCTTCATAATTTTTTTGTGACCTATCAACATCAGATTCAATTTGTTTTAATGAATCATCATCTTCCTTAATTTCACCGCTCAAAGAATTTAATCTTTTGACCCCTTCTTCAATACGAACCCCCGCATTCTGTAAGGCACTCTCGGCCCATGCGATTTTTTCTCGTGTGGAAGAAATTTGTTCTTGAATTTCTTCAAGCTCTGGGTTGGTTTCGCCGAGACGAATTTCAAGTTCTGCTTTTTGAGCTTCGAGTTTATTTAATTCCGCAGTCCACTCGACATGAACTTTATTTTGTTCGTTAAAAGCATGTTCAATTTGTGATCGTTCATTATTGAAATGGTGATAGTTATGAAAAAAAAGTTGCAGTTCTTTTTCTTTCAATGCGGTAGTTTTTTCTTGCCATTCTCTAGCTTTTTCGACTTGTTCCTTGAGAGTGTCAATATTACGTGTGACCTCTGTCAATAAATCATCAACACGAGAAAGATTTTGATGGGTGTCTTGTAATTTTTTTTCAGCCTCTTCTTTGCGAGTTTTATAAACTAATGTCCCTGCTGCTTCCTCTAAAATTTCACGCACGTCTTCAGGTTTAGCATTTAAAATTCGCTCCACCTGACCTTGTTGAATCATGCAATAACTTTTTCCTGATAACCCGGAATAAGCAAAAAAGTTGATGACATCTTTATAACGAGCTGGTTTTCGATTGATAAAATATTCTCGCTCGCCATCAATAAAAATGCGGCGTGTGACTGTAATTTCAGGTTCGTGAATTAAGTCCGGCGGACAACTTGGAAGCGGTTTGGAATTATCAAAAACAATGGAGACTTCGGCAAGAGCCAACTGTTTTCTTTTTTCAGAGCCAGCAAAAACAATATCTGTGCCTTTTTCTCCTCGGAGATTTTTAGCACTTTGCTCTCCCATGACCCAACGAACACTATCAATGATATTACTTTTTCCCGAACCATTGGGGCCAACAATTCCTGTAATCCCTTGATCAAAATTTAAGACCACGCGATCAGCAAAAGATTTAAAACCAGAAATAACTATTTTTTTTAGTAGCATTTTATTTTGATTCCCCTCCTCCGTTCGATCACATATATTTTATTATTGGATGATTTTTAAAATTTTCAAACCGTCTTCTCGCGACACTTTAAATAAAGATGCTCCAGCACCATAATAAAGCCCCGACATCCCTGTACCATCACTCATCACAGAAATTTGATAATAAGACTTATATGCATCCGTCTCCATCATTTCTTTATACCAATAGGGTTTTCCAAGAATGGTGGCGGCTAGACCAAACCCCACTTTATTTCTTTGAAAATAAGCGAGATCTTTAAAGTGATTAACAACTAAAAGAGTTTCTCCTTGAAAAGATATTACTTCAAAATCTCCTGGATATTGTTTCTCAACATTTCCTGCGTCTTTAAACCCATAAACTCGCTCGAATGACATCACATCGGAAGTTTTAGGAACAGCATTTGTTTCTGAATTAATTTTTAAATCACCCGTGATCGTAACTTTCACAATTTGATTCGTATGTGTTGAGAGATCCGTCCCCCTCTGAGAAAGATAAAAAACATTTTGATTCGAGGGATCTTTTTTTGCTTCCCAAAAATTGGTGCGATATGTTTTTTTTGTCTTGTTTAAGACGCTGTCCAGTGTCTCAAGGCCATTATCTGGGGTTTCATCGAAATTATTTAAATCATAATAAAGCCACCGCATTTCCTGATTCAAATTGTTTTCAGAAGTTTCCTCAGGAAAATTTTTGCCGCTCTCTTTTTCGACGTCATAGACAAAAAATTGAAATCTTTTTTGTATCGGCAAATAATAATTTACTCTTTTTAAATCCGATTCATATTTATCGGGGACTTCGTTACTCTCATCACTTACTTTTTTTCCTTTGGTATACGATTCTTTGTCGTCAAAAAATTCATCAGAAAAAGTTTGATCACCTAGTTTTGTCACAAAGCCCAAGAGTAAATTTCGCGTTTCATCGAGATATAAACAACGATAATTATAATTACCCCCGCTATATTTTCGGACTAATTTGAGATTGGATTTTATGGGGTCGCTTTCATTAATTTCACCATAATAAATTTCACCGCCAAGACAGGAGGTGAAAAAGTATTTTTCACTTGAATGGATCACTGTTTGGATAGGAATGCAGGACATTTGAAATGAATGAGCTAGGGCTGGTTTTTCAGGACTAGAGATGTTGACTAAATAAAGACTAGGGTTATTTTTTAATTCTTGGCGATCAAAGCCTGTAATGAGCCAATTTTTTGAGACGCTCATAAATCGCCCCAACCTTGGTAATGGGAGGGTTGCCTTTTTGTCTCCATCTTTATCAACGACGAGCAAAGATCCTTGATTAAATTTTCGTGAATAATCTGAGTTTAAAATAAAAAAATATTTTTCACTTGCATCTTTACTGACATCCGTTGGGCCTTCAACTTGATCTCCCAAAAGAGGAAAAATTTCATCTTTTTGGCATGAAAAAATCACCGCCAAAAAAATAAACAACATCAATCTGCTTACCATGACATTTTTGTCCATTTGAATAATTTAGCTTGTTTTTTTAACGAAGTCTTTTATAAATTGATGTAGACCTGTCATGCCCAACGAGCACCGAAGGTGTGAAGTGCCAGGGCATCTGTTAAAAACATTTTCCAAAAGAAAGAGAGCGAGGGAAAAATTATGTCAGCATCATTTAACAAAGTTATTATCATGGGAAATTTAGGGCAAGACCCTGAATTGCGATATACTCCGTCACAAGTTCCGGTAGTGACTCTATCCGTAGCAACAACAGATTACCGCAAAGATGCTTCAGGCAATAGCCAAGAAGTCACCGACTGGCATCGTGTCGTGGTGTGGAATAAACAAGCTGAGAATTGTTCTAAGTATCTTGCAAAAGGCCGTTCTGTTCTTGTTGACGGACGATTACAAACAAGATCATGGGTGGATAAAACCACAGGACAAAAAAGATATGCAACAGAAATTATTGCCAACTCCGTTCAGTTTCTTGGGACAGGAAATCGACAAGGGGTGTCTCCTGGTATGAGTGATTCGCCATCATACAATCAAGGTGATGATCAAGGAATGATGTCTTCTCCTTCAGCACAAAATACAGGATCAAGTTTTGGGCAAACGCAAGAAGAGTCGCCTTTGGAAGAAATTCCGTTTTAGAAAATTACCCCCAAACCGGTCAATAACCCAAACGAACTTTCAATCCCTGACGCGGTGCCAAGCAGAGTGTAGTTTTTTATTTCCACTTTGAACGTAAATTTTTTAGCGAAGAAAAATTTTTGGCCGATACCTAGATTGATTAAAAAACTGGTTTGACTCTCTGGGTCAGGTCGTCCCTCCGTACCATACGCATATGTTTCTGTGGGATCAGCTCCTGGATTTTTACTTGGATCAACGGTTCCGTTGGTGGATTCAAATTCTCCTCTCGAAGTACGACCATTTTTTAAGCGTGTCTGCTCTGGATAAAAATCAGAAATAGCAATTCCGCCACCAAGATTGATAAAAAGGTCAAAGTAACTTGTGGCAGCAAGTAATAATATTTGTTTCCCATAAACAGGCGTCCAGATAGCCCCTGCTGTAATTAAATATTTCAACGCGCGAATAGGAACATCGGCAGGACCATAATTTCCTTTGACGGGTCGAGAGCCTGTGGTTGCGTCTACAAAAGGGCCATCAGCCTCACACTCAGCATCAACAACAGAATCAGGATCGTTATAAAATGTTTCAATACAATCCCGTTCTTTTTTATTGGAATTAAGAGCATAAGCACCATCCAAGGAAAGTCCCCATATCTCTGAGAAGTGATATTTAAATTCTCCTGCTAGCAAAAATGACGTGACATAGGATTGGTTTAAGATTCCACCAAAGTTAATTCCAATCTCAGGGCGGTTTTCTTTGGAGAATAACTTGTTTTTTACAACAGTCGAGCCTTTGACAACACGGTCGTAGGATTCTTCTTCGGCAAATAGAGAAAAAGTAAAATAGAAACTAACAAACAATAGATAAAATAGTTTTTGATTCATTACTTTGATTATAGCATTAAATTATAAGATAATTAATTCAGCATGATCAAACGTATTTTTAAGTGCTTTTTTTTTAATAGTTTTTTGTATGCAGTACAAAAATTACCAATTAAACCTAAACCCACAAAGAAAATAATTTTTTAAAATGAGTCTTTACTTCTTTAAGGTCATGTTTGTTTAAGTGGAACTATGAAGGTATCAATTGCAATCGTGTATAAGCTAAGAGTTTTGGAATAGGAAACATGATTCAAAACAAGACATGGACGTTTTTTTTCTGTTTGTAAATTAGTAAATGGAAATTTTACGAGAACGAGGCTCCCTGCTTTCATAATTTATCATACTCGGCATCTTTAAGATTATTCCACTCTTTAAAAACCTTTTCAGAAATTTTCGCTAAGGTTTTTGCTTCCAAGCGGTGAGCAAAGTATGCTTCAAGGGCACGGGTTAAGGTGTCTTTAACTGAAGTTCCTGTTTCTTGAGCCTTCACTAGAAATGCGTTTACTCATAAAAACATATTACTGTTTTTGTATTTTCATATCAACGCTCTTGAAGTTGAGGAGGACCAAAATTTACATTTCATCTTTCTTCTTTTTTATGCTAATCTCCTCTCCCACTATGAACGTCCATTTAATTACATTAGGTTGTGCCAGAAATCGGGTTGATTCCGAGGTGATGCTTGGGTCATTATTAGAAAAAGGTTGGAAAATTACCGATGACCCCAAATCAGCCGATACGATTGTAATTAATACTTGTGGGTTTATTGATAAAGCCAAAGAAGAAAGCGTTGATACGATTCTTCAGGCAACCGAACTAAAAAAAGAAAACCCAAGTCTAAAAGTTGTTGTGTCTGGGTGTTTAACTCAACGCTATAAAACACAGTTGGCGAAAGCTTTACCAGAGGTTGATTTATTTGTTGGGACCGATGAATTTGCTCGCTTACCCGAATTATTATCTGAGCCTCAACGGCAAGGAGCTATCTTCGCAAAACGCACCAATTATATTTATTCGGAGACATTACCACGAGTCAATACCCTCAGCAAAAGTTCGGCTTTCGTCAAGATTGCCGAAGGCTGTCAGCACAATTGTTCATTTTGCATTATTCCAGCCATTCGCGGTCGTCTTCGTTCACGTCCTATTGAAAGTGTCGTGAGTGAAGTAAAAAATTTAGTCGCCAATGGAGTGAAAGAATTTAATCTCATTGCTCAGGATTTGGCTGCCTATGGCCGTGAAAAAGGTCATGATGAATTGCTTCCACTCTTACAAGAATTAGTTAAAATTAATGGCGTTGAATGGATTAGGCTTTTATACATGTACCCCGAAAATATTTCGGATGCGTTTTTAGATTTTTTTGCGAACGAAAAAAAACTGGTTAAATATTTGGATATCCCTGTGCAGCATGGAAGTGATTCTATCTTAAAATCTATGAATCGAAATATCACTCAAAAAGAATTAAGAAACATAATCACTCAAGTGAGAAATCGTGTCGAAAATATGGTGATTCGTACTACCGTCATGGTGGGTTATCCTGGAGAAACGGAAGAAGATTTTTTAGAGCTATATCAATTTATTAAAGACATAAAATTTGATCACCTGGGCTGTTTCAAGTTTTCAAAAGAAGAAGGAACCGTGGCGGGAAGATTGCCGAATCAAGTTGATGAAGAAATTAAAGACGAGCGTTATCATCGACTCATGAGTCTACAGAAAATAATTTCTAACGAAAAAATGCAAAAATATAAAAATCAAACTTTAGATGTTCTTATTCAAGGGGTGAGTCAAGAATCCGAATGGCTTTGGGAAGGTCGGGCTGCGTTTCAAGCCCCCGAAGTCGATGGTCTTATCTATATCAATGAAGGGGAACCAAAACCCCATACGATTCAAAAAGTTCTTGTCACCGACACATTTGATTATGATTTGGTGGGTAAGATCATCTAAGGTTTATTTTCTTTAAAGATCAATTAAAAATTCTGATTGAATTTGATTAACATATGAAAAATGTTTATCCGCAGTTAATAACGTGCCGCCAACAGACATGCAACACGCAGCAATCCATATATCATTTGTGGGAATGGGTTTACCGATTTTACGCAAATGAGCGAAGATATCCCCAAATTTTTTTGCAACATCTTTATCAATAAAAATTGATTTTACGTGATACATATCTAAAAAGAGTTCTAATCTTTTCATATTTTGTTCAAAATGTTTTCCATGTTTAAAGCCATAGTAAAGTTCACCATAGGAGATGATGGGAAGAAATAAGTCAGCAGCTCTTTCCGTAAGCTCCATTGCTTTTTCGTTTCTTATATCACAGAGACAATAAGCATTCGTATCAAGAACTAACTTCATGTCCACATGTCCGTATCTATTTTAGAGAACTCTTTAGTCCTCTTTTTAAACTCTTTATATTCTTTTAGGCTCATTTTACCGAAGAAACTACGGATATCGCGGCGAATGATTTGCTCGGAATCAATTAAATTAAAAATTTGTCGTAATGCAGTAAGGACGACTTGAGTTTTCGTCACATGCTGTTTTTTTGCTTGTTTTACAATTTCTTCTTCTAAATCTGGAGGAATATTGCGGATGCTTAAATTAGCCATATCTTGTACTCCATTTTTGCACTACGTTTACACACATATCGTAATACATTATCTTTCTTTTTTAAAGAGAATTTAGTTAAAGATTTTTTGATGAATCATATTGCTATTTGAAGATTTAAGTAAACTATAAAATACGGAATTAAGTTTAATAGTCTTGATGGGCTGTCATGTGATGGCGATCGTTTTACCTTCGGTCATTAATTTATTCAATAAAAATCCGATAACACTTAGAGCGGAATAAAAGAAGATGCCCATCCACTCGCCAGCTCGCGGAGCCTACTTCGCACCTTTGGTGCTCGTTGGGCATGACAAGGTGGCACTTGCCCTTCGGTGCTCGTTGGGCATGACAAAGGGATATAGCATGTCATTCCAAGAAAATTAATTGGGATAACAGGGAAGTTTTAATGTTAATGCAATCGCAGAAAAATAAAAATCTTTCTCCTTATCAAAATTTAAAATGGGGATTTATTACTTTTCTTGAAAAAGAAAATCCAGAAAAAATTTTCTCTTCAATTCAAGAATTAAAAAATAAATTCAGAATCTCTCATCAAGTTCTTCAGCCCATCGAAAAAAAGATTGCAAATATTTTCTCGCAAACAAAAATAAAAAACGTCCAAATTTTATTTGATGGCATTCATATCAATATTTTTTTAGAGGGAGAAAATGAAAATTTTTTAATTTCAGAATGGATGAATCCAATAGCTCATGCCGATGAACGACAACAATATCCGAGGGCGAGTTAGTGATGCTCAAAAAAAATAAAGACATCCAAATCAATCGCCTGGTCGGAAAAAAAATTGCTGGTCGTTACTGTATCACGGGACAACTTGGTCGCGGTGGCATGGGAGTTGTTTTAGAGGCTATTCCTTTTGAAGATCCTTCGCAACTTGTCGCCATCAAAATTATTCAAAGCGAACAACAGATGGGTTCTGATTCACTCTTAAGATTTCAAAAAGAGGCGTCCCTGATGAGTCAACTACATCACCCAAACATTATCAGTTTTCACGAGCTTGGCTTATTCGATGAACTGAGCGAAATGGGAATTGGACGCGGTTACTATATCGTCATGGAACTTTTACAGGGACAAAATCTCAAAGAAATTCTAAGCGGTGGTGCGAGAAAAGATCTTAAATTTTTCTTTGAACTGGGTATTCAAGTCGCAAAAGCTCTTGATTACACGCACGGGAAAAATATTATTCATCGCGATATTAAACCTCATAATATTGTAGCTCATCAATTAAATGAAGATACGGATGACGGAAGTTTGATGGTTAAAGTTTTAGACTATGGTGTGGCAAGACTTTCTGAATTTTCACAAAAGGAAGGGAAATTATTTCAAGTTGCAGATTTTGCTGGAACGCCTCTTTATATGGCTCCTGAACAATCACAAATTTACAATGGTGTTTATAATCACAGAGTCGATCTTTATTCTCTAGGTTGTGTCCTCTATGAAGTGTTAACAGGTCGTCCACCTTTTTCCGCACCGTCGCGAGAAAAACTTGAAAAGCTTCACGCTTTTTCAGACCCCGAACCACTTTCAACCTATCGCCCTGATTTGCCGAGTATCATCGAAAAAATTGTGCATAAACTTTTACAAAAAAATCCGAACGACCGCTACCAATCAGCTTTTTCTCTCTATGCGGATCTCGTAAAAGCTCAAATAAAAA
>CAZFSQ010000018.1:0-13489 GCA_964521975.1 uncultured Oligoflexales bacterium
TTCGCTCTCTGAAATATTAGTGTCTAAAAGCGATAAAAGAAGTTCACCAAGATCACTCTCAATTTTTTTGCATTCTTTTTGCAAATCTAAATGAAGGGGTGCTCCAACACCTCGCGTTAATAAACTAATGTGCCAATCCGTTCGTTTGCCGCGTGTTAAAAAATAGCCCTGAATAATGGCCAAACCGCGTTCCCCTATTTTCAAGCGTTCTCTTAACAAGGGTTTACTTAATAAAGCACCAGATTCTTCATCCACATAAAAAACACCACATTCAATTTTTCCAAGAAGAGAAAATTTTTTCTGATGAAACTCCCAAACCTCACCATTTCTTAACTCTTCAAATATTTTTGTTTTTTGATTTTCCGATTTCCAATTCGCATTCGCTATCAAATGCATCGGTGATCCATGAATCGAAAAAAAAGTTTCCGGTTGAATGAAATTCATCAATTCATGAATTTCATCGCGGTACGCATGACCACTCGTATGAATTTCAGGTATGTCATACGATGTATATACATCAGCACCAAGCCATTCGGCTTGACCTTGAAAATAAATTACCGCTTTTTCGTTTCCAGGAATAATTCGTGAAGAAAAAATCAACTGATCTCCCGATTCCATTTTTACTTGTGAATGATCACCTCGAATAATTCTTGCCAACGCCGACCGATATTCCCCCTGACAACCTGTCACGAGACATAGAATATGATTGCGATCTCGCAATTTTAATGTTGCTTCATCAATAAAAGGATATTTTTCTACATCAATCATCTGAAGCGATTTAGCAATTTCAATCGTCGTTTTAATTGACGGCCCCAAAATAAGAATTTCTTTATTTAATTCTTTAGCAATTTCAAAAACCGTGAGCAGCCGCCATAAATTAGAGGAAAAAGTTGTGATGAAAGTCATCCCTTTTGATTTTTCGATCAAATTTTTGAGAGGATTTTTTAAATCGTGTTCCGATAAACTTCTTCCCTCTTTGGTTGCGTTCGTACTATCACACAACATGAAATCAATTTTTTCTTGGCCAATTTTTTTTAAAGCCTCACCATCATAAGGCAACTCAAATTGACTCTTAGCATCTAATTTAAAATCTCCTGTGTGGTACATTTTAAAATCAGGTGTCGTAATTTTTAACGAACACGCATGAGGAATCGAGTGATTCAGCGGAATCCACTGGGTTTCAATATTACCAATCATGAGTGTTTCCCACATTTTTACCGCATAAATTTTTTGAATCTCAACACTCGGAAAATTTCTGGCTAATTTTCGTAAAAATAATTCTTTTGTCCAAGGTGTCGTATAAATAGGAGCTGGATATTTTTGCCACTGATAAGCCAATGCTCCCACATGATCTTCATGGCCATGGGTAATAATATAAGCCGTTAGACTGCCAATTTGCGACATAATAAAATTTAAATCTAAAATAATAGAGGACGTCCCTAAGGCCCACTCTTCTGAAAATAAAACTCCCGCATCAATTAAATAAGATTTTCCCTCATAGAGAAGAAGGGTTGAATTCATACCGAACTGACCACACCCACCAAGAGGAATAATGCGAACCGCACCTTTTTGATCGGGGAAAATTTTACTAATTTTTTTTAATGAATGAACTCGTTGCATATTATTTTATTTTTTCTTTGTTGGTTCTACATTGGATTCTTCACTTGGTAATCGCAGTGCATGACGCCACAATAATTTTTGACTCTGTAAATAATCCGTATTGAGTTGACGAAATCGACTGACAAGCTCTTCCGCACAAGTTTGATAAAATCGACATTTGAGATCGAGACCTTTTGTTTCAAGAAATTTCATAAATACATCTGTATCAAGTTCAAATAAATAGCATTCATTTTCACAAGACACCGTCGCGGAACGCGGAGCATTATCAAATAAACTCATTTCTCCAAAATTGCTACCTTCTTCCAAATAGGTTAGACGATAAAGTGTATTCGTCGATGTATCCGTTTTATAAACCGACACTGTTCCCTTGAGCAAAATAAACAATCCGCGAGTATTTTCCCCCTCAATTACAACATGGGAGGAGGAACCAAATTTTTTAACTTCGCCTGTTTTATATAATTCTTCTAATTCATCTTTGGAAAATTTAGAAAATATAGAAATTTGAGCAAGTCGCTGCCCACCCCATACAGGATCTTTGATTCGATCCGCCCACTCTACTTGCGAAAGATTTTGTTCATCTTTAATTTGAGCCAAAGAAAAAATTCCTCTTTTTTAAATTTGGTTTGCCATCCAATTCAATAAATCAATTTTCGTCAGTATATGCGTAGGACATTTTTTATGATCCACGACAACGGCTCGTCCTGTGTTCGTCAAAATTTCATGAAGCGTACTGAGCGGTGTTTCCATCTCAACAGTTGGCACGGCATAGTTCATATAATCTTTAACCGTAATTTTTTTAAACGATTCCCAATTCGACATTTTTTCTAAGAGATCGTTTTCTGTAAGTAACCCTATGAGCACTCCATTCTGAGTAATCGGAATTTGCGAAATCCCATGGTCTCGCATAAGTGTCACAGCTTTAGCAATGGGGTCTTCTTTGGTTAAAACTAAAATAGGTTGCTTGGGAATATTTTGTAAAAGATCTGCGACAAATCCTTTGAATTCAAAACCACCGACAAAATGATTTTCTCGCATCCATTTATCATCGACAAATTTAGTCATATAATTACGCACACCGTCCGCAAGAATCACCACACAGTTTTGTCCAGCTTTTAATTTTTTTGCAGCAGATAATGCCCCTGCCATCGCGGAACCAGCCGACCCACCACATAAAATTCCTTCTTCACGAATCATCCTTCGAGCTATTTGAAATGAAATCGAGTCATTTGTTTTAACCCAAAAATTAACAAGCTTTTGATCCAACACATCGGGTATAAAATCATAACCAATGCCTTCCACTTTATAGGAAGCTCCTAATTCCCCCCCACCCAAAATAGAACCAATAGGATCTACACCAACAATGACAACCTCTGGACATTTTTCTTTGATTCTTCGAGCAACACCCGTCATGGTTCCACCCGTACCAGCTCCCATCACCACCATATCCACCTTGCCATTTAAATCTTCGAGAATTTCAAGTGCCGTAGTCTCGTAATGTACTTGGGGATTCGATGGATTAGCGTATTGATCCAAAATATGAGCATTCGGTAATTGTTTCTGTAAACGTTTTGCGACCCCAATGTGACTATCAGGGGAATCCGAAGGAACCTCATTAGGTGTACGAATGATTTCTGCTCCTAACGCCTCCAATACGATTTGTTTTTCGCGACTCATTTTTTCTGGCATGGTAATAATCACGCGATAACCTTTAACAGCTCCCGCTAAAGCCAGACCAATACCTGTGTTGCCACTGGTAGGTTCAATCAACGTATCGCCAGGTTTAATGCGTCCACTTTTTTCAGCGTCAGAAACCATACGATAACCGATGCGATCTTTTACCGAACCGCCCGGATTAAAAAATTCACACTTCGCATAAAGGTTACAAGGTAAATGAGCACCAATGCGATTGATTTTAACAAGGGGTGTACGACCAATGGCTTCTAAGATGTTATGACAAAGCATAGGCGGTTATTCTCCATTTAAATAAATTAACGTCATTGTCAAATCTTTAGACACTTTCTGATAAACTAAATAGTAGAAATTATTTCACTAAATTTTGGTTCTATATTTGCATTCATATACGTAAGGTAAAGTGTAACATAAGTGATAGGTTTGCAAATGAATAAAATTTTCTTTAAAATTTTACTGATTTTTTTCGCATTAAACTCATGCAAAGAAGCCACATTTAGTTCCCGTGGAAAAAAATCGGGTGGGACTTTTACATCACCTACTCCGACAATTCTTCCTTCACCCACTCCTTCACCGAGTATTGTCATTGATCCTCCTACGATTACGGATAAAGGGGTTGTTGATGTCATCACAACGCCAATTCCTATTCCTGAAATTAAAGGAGGTGAAATAACAAAATTTCCTCTCATGCCAATCAAGCTCACCGGCAATCGTCATGATGGTTCTGATAAAAGAGCACATACCTATTTGAAGTTAAAAAATGCGAATGGCGATTGGCAAAAAATTATGTTTCCTGATGAAGAGAAAACTGTTTTTTTAAATGATGTCTGTAGCCAATTAGGTGAAACAGTTTTAGATATTGCCGCAGGTGATGATAGCGGTGAAGAACAAGCAAGTAGTTCTAAATGTTTTGTGGGATTACCAAGAGCATCCAATGTTATTACTCTCGGCTTTGAAAGAAAATGTTCTTCGGGCACTCGATATCAAAGTATCGACGACTCCATTGTATCTCTTGCATGTCCAGGCCCCATAAGATTAAACAATGTCAGAATTGATATGGGAATTAATATGCAAAAATGGGTCGATGGATTATTTTCCAGTGGATATGTTGGTTACTGATTGTTAAAATATTCTCAATATGTATCGAAAAATTTTTCTTACCTTTTTATTTTTTTACTTTCCGCATTTTTTATTTTCAGTGGATGAAACGACAGCTTCTACTTGTCTTCGCCTAAATGCAGTGGCGTTTAGGACTTGGCATGTTGATCCAGTTCCCTATATGAGAGATCGAGGTTTACCTGTCAATGGCTCTCTAGGATTAGGAATTGAATTTTCTTCCAGAGGACGAATATTTGTTTTACCATCGGTAACAATTTTAATTGAATCTTCAAGAAATTCAAACATACAAGAAACGTACACAGCGGCAGTTAAAGAATTACGTTCTACTCCAGGTTCAACTGAGTTTTTAAGAATTGAAATTTCGGATCAAATTATTGGCTGGGCTTCTAATTTGGAACACTCTCATGATCTAACCAACCAAAATCGAGGACTGAGTGAGTTAATGCCCTATCAAATTCCTGACGGGCGTATGCTGTGGTTGAGTCAAGCCACACGCGATATTCTTATTAATCAATGGGCACTGCGTTTTCGACCTGGGGATATGTAAATTACACTTTTTCATAGGAATATCTGTACAAACCATACACTTTTTCATATGAATAAGTGTAATGTCTCTACATCCCATAATAAATATTCTGTGGTGGCACTTTGAGCGGTCCCTTGGCAAGATTTTGGTCAATTAAAAACTGTTGAATCGCATGACGAGCAAATCGCAATTCAAAGTGTTTTAAAATTTTAAAACACTCCAACATCATCTCATCAGCAGATTGAATGCGTTTATGTGCTTTAATGTGCAACACTCTTTTTAAAAGCTTGCGAAACATAGATTGCATCTTTCCATCTTTAGTTACAATTAAACTAAATGGAATATTTTTCATTGCTGAATAAATTTGTCTCCTGTCAGTTAACGCAGGCACAGCTTTTTTTCCTGTCATCATTTCAAACAACATTAAACCCGTACAGTAAATATCCGTCGCAGGCGTCATCGGAGTATCCGTAATATGTTCAGGTGAATAATATCCAGGTGTCCCCACCATATAATTCTTATAATCTTCAATATCAATTTGACAAGCCAAACCAAAATCAGTCACAAGCACTCGCCCTGACTTGTCGATCAAAACATTGGGAGCTGATAAATCCGAATGAATCGTATCATGCAAATGAAGATAATCAATTCCTTGGAGCATGTCGAAAATAATCGAAAGAGCCACAAGAGGTGGCACACGACCCACTGCACGCACAAATTTATGAAGCGGCCAACCATCAATAAATTCCGAAACGATATAACAAACTGGCGGCTTAAAATAACTGTTTAAATAACTCACAATATGTTTGTGGTGAAGACTTGACACAATTAATAGCTCACGATGAAAGATGCCTAAAAATTTTCGCGACATCGCATATTTTTCATGGAGAACTTTAATCGCTACGGTTTGTCCTGTCTTCAAATCAATCGCACGATAGACTTTACCAAGCCCACCAACACCGACTTCGTCGAGAACTTTATAACCTTCAAAAGATTCTTTAAGCATTGTGAATTGTGCCATTATTTTACCTCATGACTTATCTCTATGATTATCGGAAGAATTTTTTAAAACTTAAAAGACAAAGAATCTAAGATGCCTATCCACTCGCCAGCTCGTGGAGCCTACTCCCTTCGGTCGTTGGGCATGACAGGAATAGTCTGTTCTTATTAGGATTTATTTTTTTTATTTAAGTTTTTTAAAAGCCCTCCGACAGGCATTTTATGGGATGTCAGTTGTGATATCTCAGTAATAAAATTTTGGAGGGATTACTATGCGATTTAATAAATTAGGATTAGGAATTATTTTTTTAGGTTTGATTTCATGTAAATTAGAGACAATAAAAGAGGCATCAAGTACAACAAGCAATTCTGATAATGCGTTAGCTGCCTCTATATTGGATTTAGTCAAAGCAAACTTGCTTGAAGAAAATGCGGCGTTAAGACTCAGTGGAGAAGATGTTTTGACAGAAGAACAGATTAATGAAATTCTTCCTGATCTTGAAACAATAACTTCAACTTCAACGATAGAAATTGTTAAAGAAGTTATTACTGCAACAACACAGAATACAGAAAATCTTGATTTATCATCTGAACAAACTGCTATCGTGCAAGCTGAAGCTGCGGGTGCAACGATGGATATTATGAATGATCAGCCAAGTTTATTACCATTAGAAAATAGTGAAGAACAAAGCGGAGCAGAACAAATCGTTGAAGTGGTCACTGAAACTTTTACAACAAATTTATCTACAGAAACAAGTGCCGCAGAGCAGAATCAAACGGCGGTTGAAGAATTATCGGATCAGGTGTCTGAAGTCGTCATCGAAAAAAGTGATTTAGATGTCGCTGTTCAACAATCTGTCCTTGGCCATGCTCTGGAAAGTATCATGTCCAATTCAGGCAAAGCATTTGAACATAGTGCTGTGCCAGATGTCGCTCAGAAAATGATGACCAAAGTTTTAGCAAGAATGGGAACGGTTGATGAAGACAAACTTCCTGACTTTATCGCAAAGCTTGGTGAAAAAGTGATGTCAGGTGCAAGTAAATTACAAAAATCGGATGATGACTCTCTCGTTGAAATTGGTGCTTCCATCACTGCTGGTGGAATGTCAGGATTAGATAAACTTGGATTTAAAAAATTAGGTGAAGAAGCTCAAGAAAATATCATGCAAGGATTACTCAAAGGACCAATCTCTTCTGTCGGGCATTTTAAAGATACAGCAAAAATTGAAGAGCTGATGGGATCATTGTCGGCATCAGCAACAGCAAACTTAGGCTCGTTAACTTCTTCTGCTGATGATGTGTCTCGCTTTGTTGGTTATGTAACTGCGGCTCCTTTCAAAAACTCTGAAGAATTATCTAAAGTTTTACCCGCTGCAAAATTTCAAGGTGTTATTGAAGCAGGATTCAACGCTTGTTCAAGTAACATTGGACAGCTTTCATTCGTGAAACCAGAAGATTTAGAAAATATTGGTCAAAAAATGATGGGATCACTTTCTCACGTTGATGAAATTAAGGGTTACAGTTTTTCAGACGAAGAAAAAGTAAAATTTGCTTCCGGTGCTGTTGAACAAACGACGGCTGGATTTTCTAATATTTCAACCCTAGATAAAACCACTGCTGAAACTTTATTCGCTAAACTACCTGGACATGCTTTCACAGGAATTTCAGAAAAAATTGATCCGAAAACTTTAGCGGATGCTCAAACAGAAATTCAAGAGGGTGCCGGTAAAGGTATGGAGTATGTTTCTATCCCAGGATTTAGTCAAGCACAATTTGAAAGTCAGATGAAAACACACATGGCAGCAGAGACCGATAAATTACCTTCAACAGTTGATGTTGATCGCAATGCATTGAAAACTCAAATTTCTACTCATGAATTGCAAACTGTTACACTAGGTTCAAAATCCGATCCTAATACACAAAGACGCTATGAAGCTAAGCCCATTGAACCGATGGCATCCATGAAACCTGCTACCGAAAATTCTTCAACAACGACAACGATTATTTCTCCAGAACCAACGACAGATTCAGTCGGAGGAAGTTCTGATTCATTGACACCATAAATTTAAAAAATTTCTTAGATTCCAAAAATGCGAATTTTCACCTGAAAATTCGCATTTTTTATTTTATCCTCTCTTAGTTTTGATATGATGTGGTTATGTTTAAAATTCACATCCTAATTTTTCCTTTTATTTTTTTCACCTCCTTTGCCTTTTCGCAATCCCCATCCCCTCTCAATAGCTTTTTCTTCGATGCCCGCTCCACCGCATTTTCTCGTGATGGTTCCAAACAAGAATTCAATGGTGATGTTGTGGCCATTGGTGCTGGAGTGATTTTATTGGCCGATACAATTTCCTATAACAAAGCCCAAGGAAGTATCGAAGGAAATGGGCAAGTCATTTTATTAATCGGGAATCAAGTCATCACAGGGAATAAAATTAACTATCTCATTTCTTCGGGTGATTTTTTAATTGAAGAAGCTGTGCTCAGTACATCCAATGGAATCATCTCTGAAAAAATTAAAACAAAAATTCTTGGGTTCTCTCACCAAGAAATTGAATTTGAAGCGGAGCGTTCTAAAAGATTACAGGAAATTAATCAACGAAAAAAAGAAATGCGTATTCAGTATCGTAATCTAAAAAATAAAATTTCCAAAGAAGAGGATGAAAAGTTTTTTCAGCAATATGCTACTTTACTGGATCAAGAAAAAAACACCTCCGCACAACCCAACGCAATATTAAAATCGCTCCCTAAAGATCGCCAAGACTCACTCACCAAACGCCGTGATTTTTGGAATAGCTCTCGCAATCAAACCAACTTGCAAGGCCAATTTAAAGACCAGTTTTTTAAAATTGCAGGACATAAAATTGAACGCACCAATGGCAATGATTATCGTGCATGGGAAGCATCATGGACATCTTGCCGATGCGATGAAGGAGAAGAACCTGCTTGGGGAATTCGTTCGAGTAAAATTGATGCTCAGTTTGAGGGATATGGCAATTTGCAGGACGCAGTGATTACCATTCAAGGAATTCCAATTTTTTATATTCCCTATCTTAAAATTCCGATCAAAGAAAAAAGGCAGAGCGGATTTTTATTGCCAAGTTTAAGTTGGAATGCGGATTCTGGAAATATTTTTTCTCAACCGATTTATTTTGCTAATTCTCCACACACCGATTCAACCCTTTATGTTGATTACTATGAAAAACGTGGCACTCGTATCGGAGGAGAATTGCGACATCGGCAAAAAGAATATTCAGGGTGGGAAATCAAAGCCGAAGGTCTTCGCGATAGATTATGGTTAAAGAAAAGAAACGACCGCGAAGAACTGTTGAATTTATATTCTCTCGGTCTTGATACCGCACGCGATAATGCAACGAATCCTGATTATCGTCCCAACACTGAAAGTAAAACGGGAATTCTTGGCACTCTCAATTATCTCGAAAACCCAAGTTTTTGGAATGACAATAATATGAGTGCTTGTTTATCCGATAACATAGAAGAACGCATTCGCTGTGAGGCTAATTTTAAATCGCAATTATTGGTTCCTGAAAATACCTGGCGAGGAATGCTTAAATGGCGAGGGGGTTCCTATCTCGCTCCCCGATTATCCTTTGCCAGCTCAGGTATTGTCACAACCGATCATCGTTATATCTCGGAACTCTATATCCCCGAAGATATCAAAGAACCTTTTTCTAGCGGTAAATATGTGAATGCTTATAATCCTGCCAAAGGACAACTGCATTTAGATAATGAAAGTTTTTATGCGGGTGTCTCTTCTAAATTAGGAGATTATGCAAGAACCCAATCGCGTTATATGGGACAACAATTGCCATTTAATTTTGATCTTTCGACACGCATGATTCATTTAACACCAGAACGCATTTATCCGTTTGCGATTTATAGTCGTCTTGATGGACAGTATATTCGATTCTCCCATTTTGAAGGTAAAGGTAAAGACCCGTTTCTATTTTATCAAACAGGAAAATTTTCCGATGGAAAAGATTCCCTTCCCTACCCCAATCTTGGCCCTGGCTCATGGCAAAGAGGACATGGTGTTTTAATTTCGCCTCTTGTCACGCAAAGTTTTTTTCAACTTCATGCGATGGCTGATTATGATGCACGTTCAATTTATCATCCAGGAATTCCTAACCACGAACGCAGCCAAATTCATAGCACTCGCGGAGCACTTAAATTTTATTTACCTCTCGATGGACTCATGAATCTAAATGACCCTCTCAGTTTTCGTTTAAACTCCATTGAAGATCAAAATACCGAACAAAAGTTTTTCCGGCATAATATGGATTGGTCGATGACTTTCTCCTCAAGACCTTGGGTTAAGAGAACAGGACCGTATGGCAACACTGAAATGTACGGCTGCCCTGCTCCAACCTACTTTTCAAGTGATCGTGGATGCTATCAAGATAATGATGATTCTGTAAGTGAGGAAGATTTGATGCTGGAACATCAAAGAATTATTTTTGCAACGAATCATCGGTTTGGTTTATTTAAACGAGAAAAGGTTTTGCTCGAAGGAGCTTTAGGTTCAAGTTCCAATGAGGACGAAAATAATTCTTCCTACGAAAAGGCTAAACGAGAATTAAAATTCTCTCTTGAAAATCCTGTTGTATCGGGGCAAGGATTTTTTGCTAACGGCAATTGGTTAGTCGGTCGATACACCATCTTAAATAAAGACGAGCAAACTTTTTTAACGCTCTATGGTGATACTTCCTACGATTGGATCAAAGATAAAAAAATGCGGGACAAAGAAAAAGCCCAACAAAAAATTGAAGACATTGATCGTCCATGGGCAGACCCCAATCTTTCTGCATCATTATCTCTTTACAATTTTACAGTTGGTGGCAAAACTCGCTATAACCCCTATCGCAACTATTCTAAAACCGCGAGTATTGGAATTACCTTTCCCGTTATTTTTAATTTTTCACTCAGCCTTGGCCACACGATTGAAAAAACTTTTCTTGAACCAGAGCCAGGAATTTTTAGTTTCAAACGCACAACTGAACGCACCGCATCGTTATCAACGACTATCATCCCCAACGCCGCCATTTCGGCACACCTGAAGAGGCAAAGTATGGAAGGGCGTGAGAAAGATTTATATGGAACAAGTTATGGTTTTGTTTATACTAGCAATTCTAATTGTTGGGGACTTTCTTTTCAGAGAGAAAAAGATTACAACAAAGAAGAAAAGCAAGCCTCTTATAATTTACAGTTACAGGTTTATTTTGTGGGTCAAAGACGATCATTTGGAGATCTGTCAACCCCCATAACAAGACGATTACCCTTGGAGCGTGAGTCTTAAAATAGTTATGAAGTTGACCATGAATAAAATTTATCTACCCGACACGATTGAATCGAAAAGATTATCTATTCGACGCAATAAATTAGAATGGGCGGACACTATTTTTTCTACGGTTGTAAAAGATCGCGAACATCTACAGCCATTTCTTACTTGGGTGGATAAAACACAAACTCTTGACGATCAAAAAAAATATTTGGAAAAAACAACGCAAGAATGGGAAAACTATTCGGGATTTGATTATGCAATTTTTATCAAAGAAAATAATTTATACGCAGGGAACATTGGACTTCACACCATTTCATGGGAAAATAAGCGTACTGAAATTGGTTATTGGATTACTAAAGAATTTGAGAACAAAGGATTCATCACTGAAGCTGTGAAAGCTTTAGAGAAAATTATTTTTGCCTCTAGTTTTCATCGCATTGAAATTCGCTGTGACCCAACGAATAAACGATCTGCCAATGTCGCTCGCCGCTGTGGTTACAGTTTAGAAGGAAAATTAAATCATGATGTCATTCAACGTGGGGAATATCGTGATACCTTGATTTTTGCGAAATTAGGGAAAGAGTAGATCAAAAAAAATTTAATCTCTAACAATCGTCAACTCATCCAACAGCTCTGGTTTCATCTTTTCAATATATTCCAAAATATCTTTCATACGAATGGCTGCATTATATCCCTGCTTTTGATTATTCCCCCAATGAAGTGCTGAGACATAATGATGCTTTTTATCAATAAGTGGGCCTCCTGAAGAACCTGTCATCGAATCACAGGTATGACTGATCACCATCCGATTATTATAACTAAAAGGATCTGTTTGCAATAACTGACACTCATCCGTTGTATCAACCAACTTATGAAAAGTTCCTGCATGGGATGGAAAAAAATGAATCGCTTTGGGTTGTAAATTTCCATTGAATAAAGACAACACCGGATAATCCTCTGGACCACTTAAATGGCGTACTCTGTAAATAGCAAAATCTAACATGAGGTAACTCATCTCAACTTTTTCACACTGATATTTTGCTCGTTCATCCATCGCTAATTCTGTCTCGACACCGAATTGAAATTGCACATCCTGACATGACTTAAATTGTTCGCAATGATAATTTGTCATCATAAGGCTTTCACCAATTCTAAAACCGGTACAATATCCAGCTTGCGACTCCATGCGAGCAACAGCTCGTGATGGATCATATAAATCTGTATCTTTAAGTGTTTCAATTTTTTTCAAACCGTTATCCCCAATGATTGAAAAATATTTGACTGAATTTTCTATGCTAAATGGTGTGGAAAAGATCAAAGAATTTAAGAAAAAATTTAAAAACATAAATTCCTCCTTCAGCACAAAAAGTTCTTTGATGTTCAGCAATTAAAATAAAATAATGAGTGAATAACTAGATTATATCATATTGACTGGCTGGCCAGTACTAGGCATTTATGACCTTTTATGTTATACCAATTCTTCTTTTGAAATTATTTTAAAGATTATTTTTTTGATTATAGTTTTCACGAACTACCATTGCTAACGCAAGTTGGCACGGTAGCCCCTCCTTACAGGAGCCTCCTTAGATAATAAGAGAGGCTCTTTTTTTTTGTTTATTTTAATTCTCCCCACTTCTTATAATTCCACGTCCATTGTTCAGGATACATCCGAATCATTTTTTCCATAGATCGCACACATTTTTCTGAAATTTCATCGGTAGTGGTATTTGATTCATGCTCAGGATTGAAAAGGACTTCATGATAAATTTCATATTTAAAAAAATCATGACGAATAGCATAAACAGCAATCACAGGTATCTTGTATTGAGCCGCTAGCAACCCAGGACCATGCACAAAGGTTGTTGGTGAATGAAAAAATTTTGTTTCATATCCAATTCTACCCCTTGGTTTTTGATCCATCACAACACCAAGAGAATTTTTATCTTGCAAAACTTGCACCATATTCTTAAACGTACCTTTTTTTTCGTTCCATAAAAGTTGGCATTGAAGCAGTGAACGAAATTTTGAGTAGATCAAAGAGAAAATACGATAACGTGGATATTTGGCTAGAACATATAAACGATGTGGACTTTGTAACGCTTTCTGTGAATGCCATCCACATAACTCCCAAACTCCAATGTGAGCTGAAATAAAAATAATAGATGAAGATTTTTTTTGTATCTTTTGAAATGTTTTCTTAAAGGCTAAATAATTTTGCGGCTGTGCCAGCT
>CAZFSQ010000019.1:0-13453 GCA_964521975.1 uncultured Oligoflexales bacterium
CTTTTTCACCGCAATAATCCAAGCTGTCCATCGAGGTGTGCGAAAAAATATATAAATCCTGTTCGATTATTGTTCTCTCTAAGATAGCTGTAAGAGTAGCTTTAAAATTTTTGATATCAACAGGTGCATCCGTCAGTAATAAAAATTTGGATAAACTTAATTGTCCTTCTCCTAAGATTCTAAACCCTGATTGCAAAGCTTCTCTTTCATAACGATCTTTAATGCGAGCACCCGCCAAAGAGTGATAGCCCGTCTCCCCATAACTCCACAAATCCAAAACTTGCGGCATCACTGTCTTAATGAGAGGGGACAGTAACTCTTGCAAGTAATTTCCTAAATAAAAATCTTCCTGCGAAGGTTTCCCTACCACTGTTGCAGGATAAATCGCATCTTTCCTATGATAAATTTTCTTCGGAATAAATACTGGATAATCATGTTTCAAAGAATAATACCCATAATGATCCCCAAACGGACCTTCAGGATATCTTATTTTCGGAGGAGCTTCGCCAATCAAACAAAACTCTGCCTCAGAAATAATGGGCAGTGGTGATTCATTGGTATAAGCTAATGGTAATCTTTTTCCTAATAATAAAGAACAGAGCAAAAGCTCAGGAATATGCTCAGGCAAAGGAGCAATCGCAGATAAAATTAGAGCTGGTGGCCCTCCCAAAAAAATATGCACCGGCAAATTTTTAGATATCATTTCATGTTCATGAAAATGAAATCCTCCCCCTTTACCGATTTGAAAATGAAGACCCGCTTTTTTTTCATCATGAATCTGGATGCGATACATTCCTAAATTAAGGGCAGGTGGTTTTATTCCTTTGGTTAAAACAAGGGGCAATGTAATAAATGGTCCACCATCTTCAGGCCAACTGGTGAGAGCAGGAATTTTTTGTAAATTCTGATGAGGAATATTATTTTCTAGTACAGGAGCGTGAGATATTTTTTTTAGACCCACTTTTAATAAATCTAAAAAAACTTTTTTTTCCTGCCAAATTTTTTGTAAATTCGGTGGTAAAATTTTTTCCGGGAGGGTAGCAACACTCTCAATAAACTCTAGTGGCCTTTGCCCAAACGCATACTCGACACGATTTTTCGTACCAAATAAATTGGTAACAATCGGAAAATCAGATCCTATAACATTCTTGAATAATAAAGCAGGCCCGTGTGCTGCAATAACGCGACGATGAATCTCTGGAATTTCGAGTTTTGGATCAGTAGGTTCATCAATAACAACGACTTCATTTTTTTGATGTAAAAAGTTGATGAAGGATTTTAAATTTTTAAACATCCTAAAAAGAATATCTCAAGCTCAAAACAATCGCTTCTAATAATTTGAAGCTAATAGAGTCGCTTGATTCTGATGTCACACCATTTTTTGTTGTCTTCAATTTGCTATAAGACAAATTATATTGCGTTAATTGTAATCCCCCTGAAATATCCAGATGTGGCATCACAGGTCCAACAAGATAGAGTCCCAATTGATAAGCTAACCCGGTTCCTCTATTCTGTGAATCGACTTGAATCCCACTATCAAATGCTTGTGAATAATCTCCACTCACTGGCCCTAAACCCATTTTCCAAATACCAAACAAACCATTTCCTAAGCTATACGCATAACCAAAATCAAACATCACTCCCAAAAGATTGATGTCCACTGTTGATTTAGGTTCTTTATCAAAACTATACCCAACTGCACCAAAATAAAGTGCTAGAGCTATTTCAATGCGTGACCATGAATTTAATTCTTTAACATAACCCAAATCAAGACCGAGATGATATCCCAACCCAGCCGATGTATTATCTTCTGATGAATAAGTTTGTCCAAAACCGATCCCTGTTCCTAAATACAAACCCTTTCCTGCGGAATCCATTTTTTGTGTTTGCCAATTGGGGGTCGGGTCCGGCATTTTGAAGGGATCGTATTCTTTAATTTCAGTATCTTCTGAATCCGTTTTTTTTACTTCTTCTGCAAAAGATATCTGTGACAAAACAAACAGAAGAACCAATAAAGTTTTTGGAACATGATTCATTTTTTCTCCTTAATCTATGAAAAATAGTAATCATTTGCATTTTAGAGGCAAATCATTTAAATTTGCAAGTAACTTGTTACTTTTTTAGATAAGGAAATATTTTTATGGCATCGAATACCCAGGTTGTTGAAACAAGACGATTGTTAAAGAAAGTTGCTCAAGGTCGTCGCAGAAAAAACCATGCGAAAAAATTTGGCTCTACCGCTCCCAATCTCCCTCTGAATAAACCTAATAAAAACGAATTAGCTCAAAAGAAAAAACAAAAATAAAAAATTTTATGGAACGTTCGGATCTTTCGGTTGAAAAAAAATCCGAGAGTCTATCGAGTAAAAAACTTGATGTGATTGTGTCGGGTTCGATTGGTTCGATTGAGTCTCCAAGGCTTTTGCGTGCTCTGAGAAGACTCGGTGCAACAGTGACACCTTATTTAACACAAGGTGGTTCACAGTTTATTACCCCCATGAGTCTTAGCTGGGCTGCCGATCAAAAAACTGTCACATTGTTTGAAGATCGCTCTTCCCATATCGCTTCTGGCGATGCATGTATTATCGCTCCATGTTCCACTAATTTTCTAGCTAAGATCGCTCAAGGTTACACCGATGATCCTAGTTCTGCCCTAGTACATTCCTATTTAGGAATGAAAAAACCTGTCTTAGCCATTCTCAATATGCACGACTCGCTTTTAAATTCTCCTCTTGTACAAGCGAATTATGCTGATCTCTTAAAACGTCATATCATTTTTCTGGAACCTCGCATCGAAGAGGGAAAAAGAAAGTTTTCTGACCCAGAAACTCTTGCTGATGAAATCTCTCATCATATTAATTTGCAAAACCATTCTAAGTCCGTGGCAATTACAATGGGAAGCACCCAAGCTTATTTAGATGATGTTCGGTATATTTCTAATTATTCTTCAGGTGGACTTGGAACTTATCTTGCTCACGAGGCTTATCGCTTTGGTATTCACACCACCATTATTCAAGGTAGCTGTCAAATTGCTCCATGCTCTTTTACAAAAAAAATTGATGCCGTATCCTATCAGGAAATGAGCGATGCTTGTGCTCAAGTTGTCACGCAACATCCATCAGGGTGGTTTATGGTGGCTTCCGTAAGCGATTACGTTCCTGAAAAAAAAGTCGTTGGCAAAATTAAATCACAAATGGATTCTTGGAATGTGCGTTTGATCCCAACACAAAAAATAATTTCAAAAATTCCGAATGATACTTATAAATTCGCTTGCAAATTAGAAACCGACTTTTCAGAAGACGAATCCCAAAAAATTGCCGCCAATTATATTGAAAATTATCATTTAAATTTATTGTTATTAAATAAACTATCCGATGTGTCGTCGCAAAAACATCAAGGAATTTTATTTCAAAAAAACAAAAATACAAATCACTTCACCCATGAATCTGTTACAAATAAAACAATCATCGCCCAAAAAGTAGTTCAGAATTTTTTAGAAAATATTTCATGAGATATCTTCGTGGCATTTATTTTTGGTTACAATTTTGGATCGTGACTACGATCTGTTTTTCCATAAGTGCCTTATCCAGATTTTTTTTAATTCTCAGACAAAAACCCTTCGATGGTAAAGCAGGGCACACCGCCGCAATACTTTGGGGAAAGTGGGTTGTGGCGATGATGCCAACCTGGAGGGTGGATGTTTTAGACAAAGAAAAATTAAAATCCATTCCTGAGCCTTTTGTAATCGTAGCTAATCATCAGAGCATGTCCGATATTTGGATTATTTATTTTTTGAATATGCAATTTCGTTGGCTGAGTAAAGCGAGTGTATTCAAAGTTCCTCTCGTTGGACAAGCGATGAAATGGGCTGGATATGTTCCTGTAGAGCGGGGCAATAAAGAGAGTCATAAAATTGCGATGGAAAAAAGTCGTGATTGGCTTAAGAAAGGCGTATCCATGTTTTTCTTTCCAGAGGGAACTCGTTCTGTCGATGGTAATATGAGAACATTTAAATTAGGAGCATTTCATCTTGCTAAGGAATGTCATGCCCCCATTGTTCCACTTATGTTGGAAGGTGCTCGTGATTTGATGGAAAAGGGATCGTGGATTCCTGGACGAGCACATGTCACCATTCAAGTTTTAGATCCCATCACCGACGTTGAAAAATTTGATGCTCAAGAATTGGCAAATTTAACTCAGGAAAAAATCAAATCGGCTCTTGATCATTTTAGAAAATTGCGTAACGATAAGTGAACTGTTTTTGTGTAATTCTTTTTCAACACAACACATGCCCAGATGGCGAAACTGGTAGACGCAGAGGACTCAAAATCCTCCGAGAGCAATCTCATGAGAGTTCGATTCTCTCTTTGGGCATTTTTAAAATAAGACTCCCCTGTCATGCCCAATGAGCACCGAAGGTGCGAATGCCTGGGCATCTTTAATAATAATTCGACACCAACTGTGTCTCAGCAGCAATAGACTTATCTTTATAATTTTTCGTATTTGTATTGGTAGCAGGAAATTCTGAATTAAAATCAAGATTCCAGCCTTCTTCATCTCGTAAATAATTGGTAATTTCTTTTTCGCTTAATTTTTTAGCTTGGAAACTTTTTAGATTCCATACTGCTGTAGCGAGCGTGTGAACTTGGCTAACTTTTTCTGCCCTATCCATATCGTGATCATCACGATAAATAACATCGGATTCTTTCACATAATCAATATTGTTTGCACGTCGTCTTAAAAACCAAAGTAAACATAAAAAGACAAGACCACCTAATCCCAAAACGCCATAACGTACCAACTGAAAATATCGCTTGGGTGACTCACCTTTAACTTGGATAGATGTCATACTTTTCCACGCTTCGTTATAAGCACCACTATCATTTTTCCCAAAATCAGAAGCTAGGTCTGTATAGGTCGTAAGAAATTGTTTTTCTTCTCCAGAAATTAGTAAATGCATCTGCATCATATCAAATTCACCGGTTGTATATGATGTATAGATAATCAATCCATCATTTTTATCTTTATGATCAATAAATCGGTGTTCAAGAACTTGAAAGTTTTTCACGCTAGCATCTTTAGAAAACTTTTCTTCTAATTGTTTTCTTAATTCCTGAGCACGAATTTCATCAATAGGAGCTGCTTCGTGAATTGTCGCTAATGTGATATTTCTTTGGAATATAGGTTTAGAAAAATTTTTAACTTCTTTTTTGGGTTCTTCAATAAACAAAGTTAAGCCACCCATATCTTCTTTAACTTCCCAGCCTGCTGGGGGTGTTAGACTTAATCCTAATTTTTCTATATTGATTGTATTTGTGTTTGGATCGAATGAACTTTTTTCTTCAATGACTGTGGCGTTCTCACCTTCACTTTGTCCCCTCGCCATTTCTGCACGGAAAAAACTAATTCCACTCAAAAACAAGACCGTCCCAACCCCGACCCTTCTACTAACTCTCTTAAACTCTTGACTCTTAAAATCCAACATTTTGAACCTCCGCATCAGCATGATAACCAACTAAAACCACAGCAAATTCCACCTTACACTCCATAACCCAATAAAATAAAGGGTTATTAACATAATAAATAATATATTTTTATTAAAATGTCAAATATTTTAATAAAATATTATAAACTAAAGTTTTTTTAATAAATACCGACACTACCTAAGATGATAGAAGGAGGGGGGAAATTGAAAAATCCTATTATTAATTTTATTCTGCTATTCATTTTATTTTCTTGTGACTCGACAGAGGAAAGTCGCAAAAAAGGAAATAGCAGCAACTCTATTTCTAAAGAAGAAGATAAATCTGAAGTCGTAACAACAGAGGAAAATTCTAATTCCTCAGACCCCGATATCATTGAACTTCCAAATTCTGGCGAAGTAAATGCTGAAGATATTGCAACAGGCATCTCCGTCTTTGCTCCGAAAGGCTTGATCCAAGAAAATGTTACTCCTCAACTTCAAATTAAACCGCTACGCAACATTTTTAATCCAAGTAATGGTGTCGTTCTCCTTAGCGGTGAAGGCACTTCCACTACGATTGAACTTAAAGATAACTCAGACGCACTCATAGATAGTAAAAAATTCTCAGATAACTATTCGGTTGCTATCCCTTTTGAAAAATCCTCAGATATAGATTTAAATAAGTTGGGAGTTGTTGTTAGAAACTCCGATTCTGGAAATGAAGAGATTAGAATTCTCCCGCCTTCAACGGTTCAAATAGATAACTCATCACAAAATACAAAAGCCAAGGTTACTTTTAAAGTTGGTTCTCCTTCGACGGATATTCAACTTATTCAACTCGATAACGATAATCTTTCAGCCTCTGATGTTTATATTCCAAAACCCGTTGAAGTAAAAGGTCTACAATGTAATGCAGCTTCTCCCTATAGCATATCTCTTAGCTGGGGAATGCTTGGAGGTTTCTCAACGGCTTTTAAAATTATCTATGGAACAAATCAAGAAACCATTACCAACGATCTCGGTTGTACTGCCAACTCTTCAATTGCTGATTTAACAGGTGTGACGCTCTCATATACCAAAGATCAATTACAACCTGACACAACTTATTATTTTCGTATTTGCAGTAAAAACTCTCGATACCCAATTCCAGATAGTAGCCCTGGTATTATTTGTAGTGTAAAAACTCCTACTCCTGACATTCCAATTATCCATCTTGCATTTGATTACATAGGAAAAGTTTACTACGGAGTTAATTCAGGAAATGGTTGGCCATCACCCTTTGAAAATATTTTTGATTATTATCAAAGAAGAGTAGAGTCTTTTGAATTTGATAACACAAATCAGATTCCTTATATTACCTATTCCTCTATGACGACCGGACAAATCCTGCTTTGGAGTAAAACATCTGTCAGTCAGTCAGTTCAAATATGCTGTAGTAATGAATCAATTGGCACAGTTGGGGTGATGGAAAGTTCTATGAATCCAACTTCTCTAAAACCACAACTTATTCGCTATAGGAGTTATGGTTCTACGTCTTCTTATTCTCTCAATTATGAGAATAATGCATGGACGGGACAAAGTGGAGAAACGGATACCACGAAAATTCCACCTTTCGGACCTGAAAGCAATGCCTATACTGTCGATAATAATGGAGAAGAACATCTTGTTAAAATTACTTCCACTGGTTCTGGTTCAGCTAGTGGATTATATATCAAAACAACCAATAAATTATGGCCATGGTCTATAGGACAATATACAACAACAAACATTCGTAACCCTGATTGTACGGGGGATCTTTATACTCCCAAAAACGAGGTTGATTCTAATAATAAAATTCACATGATTTATTATTGCAAAAAAACAAACAACGAATGTTCGTTATATTATGAAACAAATAAATCTGGAACATTTGAAAGAACTCCAGTTTTTAACGCTAGCAATTGTCGCAATATGTTTGATAGCGGTTTATTTGATTTCGTTTTAGATAAAAATAATCATATCTATATCAGCATTGCTGATATCTCCAATGCGAGCGAAGGAAGCTGTTCTCCACGAATCTGCGGTCAGGATATTTATTTAGCAGATAAAAATTTAGCTGATTCAACATTCTCTATCACACAACTTTCGGATACACCCACAGACCAAAAAATTTATAAAGTTAACATTGCAGTTGATGATCACGAAAAACATCATGTGGTTTATAGTATTTTTGATTCTAATAGCAGTGTCGTTAACTTGAAATATTTAACAAATCTATCAGGTCAAGAAGCAGAATCCACTATTGATACGAAATCACCTCCCGCTAACCCTACTGACTACCCATATTATAATATTCTTGGGATTAGAACATCTGGTATGCCGCATCATTAAATGGAGAATTATGTGAAACACTTGATTACAAAAACCTTAACCTTAATCTATACAATGCTATTATCTTGCAGCGAAACCTCGACACAAAACAACAGAAGACCGCAGGCAACTAAATCTGAGACTGTCGTTGAAACGGAGGAAACTACATCAACAATCGAAAACATTGATTTTATCACAAAACCCAATGTCGATACGGGAGAAAAATCCGATAAAGTTGAATCAGAAAATAAAGAACTTGGAATTATTGTCAGTGCCCCGCAAGGGATGGTGGCAAAAAATCTAACACCTAAAATTAAAATTGAATCTTTGCGAAAAGCCTTTGATTCTTCTCTACCAGGAAATGCTGTCCTGATTGGAACAGGGGCAACTATCAAAGTAGAAGACCCTGGCAGTGATGAAGCTTTAGCAGGAAAATATTTTAGTGATAACTATAACGTCAAAATGAAAATGGCGAATGATATTTTAAATAGCAACGTTGCCTTTGCTATTAGAACGAATGACGAATCACCGCAAATTATTATGCAAGGGGATTTACAGATCCATAATATTTCAGGAAATAATGAGAGCGAAATTACATTTAAAACAGGTGGTGGTGTCGTAGATATTCAACCTATTGCTTTGCAAGATTTAAAATTCGCTAATAGCAGCATTTATTTTTCATTACCAAAAAACCCACAACAAGTCGAATGTGCAGGTGACAGTCCTTACAGTGCTGTCCTCAACTGGGCTTTTCCTGGCGGTTCAACAGCAGGGTATAAAATTATTTTTGGTCGTGATGAGAATACCATTAAAGATGATCTCGCCTGCTCAACCTCAACTAACATTCCTATTCTTAATGGCTTGACAAGATCCTACCAAGTAAGCGACCTAATCCCAGAAACAAATTATTATTTTAGAATTTGCTCTCAAAATGCAAGAGTTCCCACAGACACATCTCCTGGAGTTTTTTGCTCTGTAAAAACTCCTTCGCCTAATATTCCAACATTGCAGTTGGTTTATCAAACACCTTCAGAGGGGATAATCTACGCAAAAAAATCAGATGGTGATTGGATTAAAGAATCTCTCTCCACGGGTGGCTATTATGGAAACGCTGTTGACTCAAATATCCATTCACCTACAACAGATAACGCAGTGGTTTTTGAAATAGATAAAGATGATGAACCACATATTATTTTTACTCAGCATTTTACTGACGGAATGAAAGTGCTTTATTTTTATAAGCAAAATGGTTCATTCATTTCTACAGATATTAGAAATATTTTTCCTGAAATAGAAACTGAACATTATACAGGTAATAAATCAAATTTACCCAAAAGTTTAATTTTAGATAACAGCTCTAATTTAATTTTATTGTGGAGTGATAACTACTATTTTCAGTCAGGATCGTACACTAAATATTATTTGAAGATATCTTCCTTTAAAAATAATCAACTTATTTTTGATGAACAAATTGAAGGACCTTTGGGCGGACCTTATTTTTTCTATGGTTTTAATTCTCTAACCATTGACCATCAAAATAATATTCATACCTATGGGGGACGATACAATTCTGATCATGTCAATAAAAGCACTGCACGTATTAACAATACTTGGATAAAGAATGAAACTTTTTCTACTGGAAATTTGTGTCAAGACGCAGTTTCAAGAACTGTTATCGGCACAGATTTTGATGGGAATATTCATGGCACATTCATCTGTAAAGGTCTCTCAGGAAATTGTGATCTATTTTATTTTAATGGAACTAATTTAGGATCAGGAACAAAAATTGACACAATTAATGAAGGTGTCTGTCCTGGTTTTGAGTCATATAATAACAGTTTGTCCTTTGATAAAGATAATCACGTTTTCATTCTTTATGCTAAAGATGATAGTATTACTTATAGCAAGCAAATTTTAAAATTAGCTCATAATATGAATGGCACTTTTACAAGCCAAGCAATTTATGAAACCCCCGACGATTTTACAGCTGAACCACCAGAGTGTGACCCATATTCAACCATTCAAGTTATTCATACTATTTTAAATTACGATCTAGGAATTGATCAGAATGGCAAGTATCATGCTGTTCTCAGTGAAAGTAGAGCTTGCCCAACACAATGCAACATTAAATATCTTACCAATATGACAGATGACAACTCCAATTCACTCATTGCTCAATATATAGGAAACGATGCTTGTTTTCATTCAGGTCTAAAAGTCAACGGCATGAAATCTCGCAGTGCAGATTATTAATTCTTCTCTCTTAATCTCAACTTTTTCATCTTGAAGAAATTTCTTTCCACGCTCGCGATATAATTTAGCTTTTGTCCGTAAATAATTTTGATAATGTTTTTTCGTTTTAAAAAAATAATCACACGCTACTGAGTTTTTATTTAATTGCGTTACAACGTACCCAACACAACCTGATAATTTTAAAAAATCAGGACCATGTTCGTCACGCATCCAACGAATAAATTTTTTGATAAACAAATGATTTTTAAAAGTGAGGGTAACTGAATAGCGAAAACTTAATCTATTTCTAGTCAAGTTTTTTAGCCATCTCCATCACAAAACCTAATTTATAGGCTGCAATAACAAACGGGGCAACTAAAGCCACGAAAATTAAAATCGGTAAAAACTTCACCAACTCACTAAAATCACCCAACTCAAAATCTTCTTTTGAAAACATCATGACAGTATTTCTCCTCTCATACTTACTTTTTTAAGATGCCCAGGCATTCGCACCTTCGGTGCTCGTTGGGCATGACAATGGTTTACTGTCATACCCAACGACTCCCGAAGTGGGTATCTTATTAATTACGCCTTTTCTTTTTTCGCAGGTGCTTCTTTTTTTGCGGGTGCTGCGGCCGCCGGTGCTGGTGTTGCAGCTGCTCCAGCTTCTCCCACTTTAAAAACATATTCTTTAATCAATTTTTCTTGCATGAGTATTTTTGCTTTTTCAAAACCATGAATATATTTCCCATTCAAAGTTTTTACGGCATAACGACCCGATTTTTTCTTCACAATTTTATACGGTTTTTTTTCCTTCGCTGCCGTTTTTGCTTTCGCCATTTTTCACCCCTCTCTTAAGTTTTTTTTAAATTATTTTTTTGATTTACTTACCGACATTATATCTTTTTTGTCTAAATGTTCATTATAATAATTCCACATCGCCTCTGCTGCTAAGTTCGGAGCTTTGAAATGCCAATACTTGCTTGGCTCCAAGAGTGTCATACTTGCTACAACAATTTTAGGATCATCAATCGGCATCGTTCCAATAAACCAGGTCGTAATTCCTTTTGGATGATTTCCTGACAGTGTCCCTGTTTTTCCAGAAACAAGATTTCGCAATTTTCGATATTTTCCTCGCTTAAAAGCAAAGCTCGCCGTTCCACCTCGCACCGTTGCGGTCCCCATATTCAACATCCTCATTGCAACATCTTCAGAAATAATTTGCTTATCTGATAAAGAATTATTTTCGGGTGAATCTTGAAAAAATCGCAAATTTTTAGCTCGTCCTTTATTAGACAAAATTAGTTGAAACCACGCAGCATGAACCGCACTCAAACCAACATTACCAAACCCTGCACCAAACCTACCTACTGCTTGAGAACTTGCATTTTCTACCGTGGGAGTATTGAGTGAACTTTTAGGTAATTTAAAATCAGTAAAATGCACATCACTCTCCCAACCAAACTTTCGAGCATAATTTTCGATAGCCCCAACGCCAACCAAGTTTACAGCCATCTTTGCAAAAAAAGCATTGCACGATAACCCATAAGCCCGCATCAGCGACATACTACCTCTTCGATTTTGCAATTCATCTTTCATCCAAATTCCATTGGGTCGCACTTGAGCACATCCACCCATCAATCCAAAATTTTCCGTCTCGTCGATGTTGGTTAAATCTAAAACCGAGGTCGCAATAACTGCTTTAAATAATGATGCTGCTGGTGTTCCTGAAAATAAAGCTGTGTGCGTTGCCGAATTCCATTCTTTAGGAGATCGTCCCTGGGCCATCGCAATAATATTTCCTGTGGCAATATCGGCAACAACAATGGAGGCAATCGGATTAGCTCGCGATTCGATAAATTGATTGAGTGATTTTTGTAACGCTAAATCAATGTTAGTTAACCTACCATTGATTTTATGAGGATCGGAAAACTCCATCGGTAAATCAGATAAATGGTTCGCATGACTTTCTGGTGCAGGAACAGGTTGGGTTATTTCTTGACTCGATAATAAAAGAAAAAAAGTAGCAACAAAAAACAATTTTATTTTATTTGATTTCATTCTTAATTATTATTTTATCACAAGAATAAAAAAAGCCAGGATTTTTTATCCTGGCTTTAAAATAAATAAATTTATTTTGATTTTTTCTTAGTATCCACCGTGTTGTTGTCGTCGACCGCGATCACCGCCTCCACCGCCGCGATGAGGTCTTCCACCACCGCCGCCGCTGCCGCCGCCATCTTCACGAGCAAAGTTAACTTTAATTGCTCGGCCATCAATTTCACGACCGTTTAGTTCTCGGACAGCATTCTCCGCTGATTCATCCGAAAGTGATACAAAACCAAACCCTTTTGAGCGACCAGTTGCTCGGTCAGAAACAATCTTTGCAGATTCTACTGCACCATAGGTTTGAAAAAGTTTCTCCAAATCTTGAGAGGAGAAAGCCCAGGGAAGATTCCCTACATAAAGACTCTTAGCCATCCAAAAACTCCTTAAAAAATAAACGAGCACACCTGCTATCACAACCTAGTGACACAAATATGCCAACTAACTTTTATATTATTGCAGATTTTATATTAAATTGAAATGACTTCTTAGGTCTTTCCAGCATTCCAAGTAAGTTTTTTGCAAAAACGAAGCACTTAACGCCTGAGGGGTTGGAATCAATGTCAGCGAAGTCTCAAACATGAAAGCCATCGTATCGTCAATTTTAGTAGGTTTAAGCTGTGATTCCGTTGCTTTAATGAATGCCTCAGCATCAGGTCCATGAGCCGTCATGCAATTATGTAAACTCCCCCCCCCAGGAATAAAACCATCCTCTTGAGGCTTGGCATCGTAAACTCCATAAATAAGGCCCATATATTCACTCATGATATTGCGATGATAATAGGGCGGGCGGAATGTATGCTCGGCCACCATCCATCTTGGTGGAAAAATCACAAAATCCACATTAGCATACCCAGCCCTTGTTGATGGTGATGTTAAAACGGTAAAAATCGAAGGATCAGGATGATCATAACTGATCGACCCTATCGTATTATACTTTCTTAAATCATATTTATAAGGAGCGTAATTACCATGCCATGCGACGATATCAAAAGGTGAACTTTGCAATTTTGTCTGCCATAAGTGGCCTTGAAATTTGACGATCAATTCAAATTCTTCATTCTTATTTTCATACGCGGCTATGGGATATTCAAAATCACGTTCGTTGGTGAGACCGTTTGCACCAATCGGTCCACGATATGGAATTTGAAACCTTGGGCCAAAATTTTCACAAATGTAACCGTAGGATTTGTGACTTGCTGGATCAATTTTGAATTTGATACCACGCGGAATCAGTAAAATTTCTCCAGGCTCAACGGATAATTTTCCCAATTCCGTCTGACAAAAAAGAGAACCCTGTTGC
>CAZFSQ010000020.1:0-13400 GCA_964521975.1 uncultured Oligoflexales bacterium
ACCAATTTTAAATGCTTCGATGGGGGAGGTGGGGGAAATTAAAAAATCCACTTGTGAAAATTTTTCACGAAATACAAGAGAAAGGTTTTCCCTAAATGAAAGTGCTTTTTCATAATAAGCATCGTAATACCCAGAGGACAAAACAAAACTCCCTAGCATTATTCTTCTTTTGACTTCCTCACCAAACCCTTCACTACGATTTTTCATATAAAGCATCTCAAGGGTCTCTGCCTCCTTATTGCGATACCCAAAACGAATACCATCAAACCGAGCTAAATTCGATGAAGCTTCTGCCGAAGAAATAATATAATAAGCGTTAATCGAATATTTGATATTGGGAATAGAAATTTCGATAATTTCTCCTCCCATTTTTTTTATAGTTTCTACCGTCTCAAAAAAATTTTTACGAACACTTTCTTCTATTCCATCTTTTGTCAGTTCTTTAATAACGCCAATTTTTTTTCCTTTAATAAAAGATCTATTAGCGGTTTTTCGTTCTTCAATTTTTTTTACTGCCTCTGTATTCTCTAATCGAAAAGAGGTGGTGTCTCTATGATCAAACCTAGAAATTGTATCTAGTAATAAGGCACAATCTTCAACATTTTTTGTCATCGGTCCAATTTGATCGAGGGATGAACCAAAGGCCACAAGACCAAACCGACTGACGCGACCATAGGTAGGTTTTAGTCCCACAATCCCACATAAACTAGCGGGCTGCCGAATAGACCCCCCCGTATCACTTCCTAATGCCCATGGACATTGTCCACTAGCAACGACCGCAGCAGATCCTCCTGATGATCCTCCAGGAACATATTTTTCATTCCACGGATTTTTTGTTGGTCCATAGAAAGAATGTTCTGATGAACTCCCCATCGCAAATTCATCCATATTGGTTTTAAGAAATACGCTCGCCCCGGCTTCTTTTAATTTTTTAACGCAGGTCGCATCATATGCAGGTGAAAAACCTCTTAGCATCTTTGAGGCACAAGTCGTTTGATATTCCACCGTACAAATATTATCTTTAATAGCAATCGGTAAGCCAAATAGAGAATACTTTTTCCGATCAATTTTTTTTTGCTGCTCTTCCAGCACATTTTTTAAATTGTTTTCATCCCAATATAAAACAGAATTAAGAGATTGATTTTTTTCTTCAACCGTATCAGCTAATTTTTCTATATGATCTTCTAAATTTTTAAAATTTTTTTGCGAAGACTCAATCCAAGTTTTTCCACAATACGACATAAATACTTTTTATTCAAAAATACGAGGGACTTTATAAAAGCTTCCTGAAGAATCTTCTGGAATATCGAGCGGGTCTTTATTTTTAAAATGAAAATTTTCTACTTCATCTTTTCTTTCATAAAAATTTTCCTGCTCGTTTTTTTCTTCTCTCGAAGACACTTCCATCTTTTGCAACTCACTGACAAAACCAATCAGTTTTGGAAATTCTTTTTTATATTTTTCAACATCGTCTTCTGACAAAAAAATTCTTGATAAGTACGAAATTTTTTTGACCATCTCTTGGGTTACTTCCATTTTTTAGACTTCTTCACCTTCTATGATTGCAATTTTACACAAACTAATCACTTTTTCATTGCTATCAAGATTAACCAACTTCACTCCTTGCGTATGGCGGCCTTTAATACCTACCTCAGAAACAGTGAACCGCACAATTTTACCATTAGAACTCATGACCATCAGTTGATCTTGCTCATCTACTTGGCAAATTCCGACTACAGGACCATTTCTTTCAGAAACTTTAATTGTATAAATTCCTTTTCCACCACGAGAAGTCACGCGATACTCTTCCATCTCAGAGCGTTTACCAAAACCATTTTCACAAACACTTAAAATAGATGAATTACCCTTAAGAACTTCAAGTCCAATAACTTCATCACCTTCCTCGGAAAACCTAATTCCTGTAACGCCGCGAGTAACTCGTCCCATTGGACGTAGTTCTTCCTCTGGAAATCGTATGGCTTTACCGAGTTTCGTGGCCAATAAAACTTCATCTTTACCTGTCGTCACCGTGCAACCAATCATGGAATCACCTTCTTCAAGAATAAGACCACGCACTCCTGATGCTTTAATGTCACTATAGAGCATCATATCAGTTTTTTTGACGAGACCATTTTTCGTAGCACAAACAATAAAACTTCCCTCTTTATATTCTTTCACCGGAAGAATGGAGACTATTTTTTCTCCTGTCATAAGTTTTAATAAATTCGCAAAATGTTTTCCCCGTCCTGAAAGAGCTGTCTCTGGTAATTGATAAACTTTAAGTGGAAATACTTTCCCGTGATTCGAGAAACAAAGTAAGTTCTGGTGGTTTGAGGAAATAAAAACTTCCTTCACAAAATCGGTTTCTTTTGTCTGCATCCCCTGGCGACCTTTTCCACCACGTTTTTGCGAGCGAATATCCGTAAGCGGTGTTCGTTTGATGTAACCTTCGGTGGTTACAGTTACCGCCACCTCTTCATCGGCAATAAGACTCTCCATCGTCAATTCATCAGCAGATGTTTTAACTATTTCTGTTTCTCGTTCGTCGCCATGAGAGTTTTTAACATCATTAATTTCTTGAATGATAATATCCATAACTCGCTTAGGACTCGCAAGAATATCCTTTAAGTCAGCAATGACTTTCATCGTTTCTTGATATTCTTGAACGATCTTATCTCGCTCAAGACCTGTGAGTTTGGCGAGTCTCATATCCAAAATGGCTTTAGCTTGAATTTCGGAGAGAGAATAATTTACCATTAATTGTTCTTGAGCTTTTTCTGTAGATTCTGCTTCTTTAATGAGCTTGATCATTGGATCAATATTTTCTACAGCAATTTTTAATCCTTCTAAAATATGGCCTTTTTCTTCAGCTTTTTTCAGCTCAAAGGATGTTCTCCGAATAACAACTTCGTTACGATGTAAATAAAACTGTTCAATGATTTCTTTTAAATTTAATAATTTCGGTGTTCCATTAATAAGAGCCACCATGTTAACACCAAAACTAGACTGCATCGGTGTTTGCTTGTAAAGATTATTAACCACAACTTCGGATAATTCCCCTTTTTTAAGTTCAATCACGATACGAATATCGTTTTGTGCTGACTCATCTCTTAAATCAGAAATTCCTTCTATCTTTTTATCGCGAACAAGCTCAGCTATTTTTTCAATCAGACGAGCTTTATTAACCTGATAAGGAATTTCTGTGACCACAATTTGCTCTCGACCAGAAGATTTCGAGATTGGTTCTACATGAGTTCTTGCCCGCATAGATACTGACCCTCGGCCACTATGATAGGCTTCAAGAATTCCTTCCATTCCGTAGATTAATCCCTTCGTAGGAAAATCTGGACCCTTAATATGAGTCATCAATTCATTGATCGTAATTTTTGGATTATCAATATAGGCCAAAATTCCGTCACATACTTCCCTCAAATTATGAGGGGGTATATTTGTCGCCATTCCTACAGCAATCCCAGATGCTCCATTAACTAAAAGCTGAGGAAGTCTTGATGGAAGAACAAGAGGCTCATCTTCTTTATTGTCATAATTAGGCCCAAAATTAACGGTCTCTTTTTCAATATCGGATAATAAAAGTTCAGCAGCAGAAGTTAATCTTACTTCTGTGTATCGCATTGCCGCTGCGGAATCGCCATCTATGGAACCAAAATTTCCCTGTCCATCTACAATCAAATAACGCATTGCAAAATCTTGAGCCATCCTAACAAGAGCTTCATAGACAGGACCATCTCCATGGGGGTGGTATCTACCAATCACATCTCCCACAACCCTCGCTGATTTTAAATAAGGTCGATTATGATAGTTTTTTAAACCATGCATCGCATATAAAATCCTTCGATGAACGGGTTTTAACCCATCTCTAACGTCAGGCAAAGCACGGGAAACAATAACACTCATCGAATAGTCTAAGAATGAAGAACGCATTTCTTCTTCAATATTAACTCTTACAACACCTTGATTAAGATTTTCCATTTTTTATTTTTCCCTTAAAATCAAATATCCAGATTTTTTACATTGAGTGCATTGGTTTGAATAAATTCTTTTCTTGGTTCAACATCATCACCCATAAGAGTAGAAAAAATTTGATCTGCTTCCATTGCGTCTTGAATCTCTACTTGGAGAAGAATTCTTTTTTCAAGATCCATTGTTGTTTCCTTCAATTGATCGGGGTTCATTTCTCCCAGACCTTTATATCGCTGAATGTAGGCTCCCTTACGACCCAATTCCATAATAAAATTATTTAAAATCTCAAGACTCGCAATTTTTCCCTCTTCCACTAAATCGTCCTCTGCTTTTTTAACGATAATATAACTAAATGGGGGTTTTGCAATTTCTTTCATCTGTTGATAAAGACGCTTTAACTCGACAATTTCTCCCGCAGAAAAAATTTGTGAATCAATTTTTGTAATTTTAGGAATATCGAAAACTCTTGTATCGAGTTGAATTTGATACCGACTTGATTCCGCATCAAAACTTACCTTTCCTATGACACTAGAACGAGGGTCATGAATTTTAATGCTTTGTGCGATATCATCTATCAATTTTTTGCAGGTTTCCTCAGATGAGAACACCGTCGCGTCTACCTCTTCACTCTGTAATAAAAATTCCAAAACCTCTTTTGACTTTCTTTTAGAAGAAATTTTTAATAACTCTTGATAACGTCCCAACTTTTGAATGAGGGCTGAAATAGTCCCTCGATCAATTATTTTTCCATCGGCATCTTTTAATTCAATATTTTGCATTCCTACAGAAGTTAAAAAATCAATAAGTTCTTTACTGTCTTTAATATACTTTTCTTGTTTTCCTTTTTTATATTTATAGAGAGGCGGCTGTGCAATATATAAATAACCTCGTTCAATGACTTCTGCCATTTGCCGATAAAAAAATGTAAGTAAAAGTGTACGAATATGAGCACCATCTACATCCGCATCCGTCATCAAAATAATTTTATGATAACGAAGTTTTGTAATATCAAATTCCCCTTTACCAATCCCAGTGCCAAGAGCCTGAATAATTAATTTAATCTCTTGCGAAGTAAGCATTTTATCAAAGCGAGCTTTCTCAACATTTAAGATCTTTCCTCGAAGAGGAAGCACTGCTTGTGTTTTTCGATCACGTGCCTGCTTTGCCGACCCTCCTGCGGAATCTCCTTCGACTAAAAACAACTCACAAAAAGTAGGATCTTTTTCCTGGCAATCAGCCATTTTTCCTGGCAGCCCTGCAAAATCAAGTGCTCCTTTTCTTCTTGTTAACTCTCTGGCTTTTTTTGCCGCGAGTCTTGCTCTTGCAGCATCAATAATTTTAATAACCACATTTTTTACAACTTCAGGATTTTCATTCAGATAATCCGTGAGTCGTTCATTAATAACCGTCTCCACCCAAGGTCTTATTTCAGCATTACCTAATTTTGTTTTTGTCTGTCCTTGAAATTCTGGGTTTTTTATCTTAACTGCGATAATACCTACAAGTCCTTCGCGGATATCGTCCCCTGTAATTCCTTCTTTGAAATTTTTAAGCATCCCGGATGACTCGGCGAATGAATTAACAACTCTTGTGAGAGCAGAACGCAACCCTGTAACATGAGTCCCCCCTTCGAGAGTAAAAATATTATTCACATAAGAATAAAAACTTTCGTTATAACTATCTGTCCACTGGAGTACACATTCCAGTTCTGCATTTATTCGATCATCAGGACCTTTTTCTTTTGATGTTATATAAATTGCTTTTTGATGAAGCGAGTTTTTTCCTTTCATTAAAAATTCAGCAAAAGAAATAAGCCCACCTTCATATAAAAATTCTTGCTTCTGATCAGTTGTTTCATCGTTAATTGAAATCTTTACGCCTTTATTTAAAAAAGCAAGCTCTCTTAAACGTTTAATCAGAACATCAAATTGGAATTTAGTGTCAGAAAAAATTTGTCCATCAGGTTTGAATTTTGTCAGCGTTCCACGGTCCTCGGTATCCCCCAATGTCTTTACATCGTAAAGAGGTTTTCCTCTTTCATATTTCTGTTCGTAAACTTTTCCCTCTCTAAATACTTGAACAATACACCATTCCGACAACGCATTCACAACAGAAGCCCCTACACCATGAAGCCCCCCTGAAAAATTAAATGCTTTGTCGTCAAATTTCCCACCCGCATGTAAAACCGTCATCACCACTTCAAGGGCTGATTTCCCTTCTTTAGGGTGTATAGACACAGGTATCCCTCTTCCATTATCGCGAATAGACGCTGATCCATCTAAGTGAAGCGTCACATCAATTTGTTTACAGTGACCTCCCATTGCCTCATCAATGGAGTTGTCCACGATTTCATAAATGAGGTGATGAAGACCATCTACAGAGGTTGAGCCTATATACATCCCTGGACGTTTTCTAACAGCATCAAGCCCCTCTAAAATTTGGATGTTATCCGCCGAGTATGAATTTTCTTCACTTAGATTATTTTTTACATCTTCCGCCATTGCCACTTTTACCTTTTTTAAATTTTAGAAAATTATTTTACTTGATCATCACTAATTTCTCTCTCTTTAATAGGGACGAGAGAGTGTAAACTTTTACAACCGATAGGTTCGTCTTTGGGTTTAATTAAAAATTTTTCTTGATGATTAGAAAATTCAAAAATTACTTTTTCTGATCGGATAACACTAAAAATATCTAAAAAATATTTTCCATTCATCACAAATTTTTCTTCTTTTATTATTCCACTAGAATTTTCCAATGGATATTCTTCAAAACCGTCTAGCCCATCTTCCCCCTTCGTGATGAGTTTTATTTTGTCTTTTTCTATGAATAAATTGATGGATTTATTTTTATCTGATGCCAGCATGACTCTCCTAAGTGAGTTTAAAAACTCAGCTCGATTTACCTCAACAGTATGCCGCGGTAACTTAAAAGTTTCTCTTTCATTGTAGTAAGGAAACGTTACATTACTTAACCGAATAAAAAGCTGAAACTGATCTTGATGACCATAGATATGAGTTAATTCAGGCGAGATACTAATGTCAATTTTATCATCTCCCATCCCCGAAAGACGATAGAGTTCATTAATTCCTTTTTTAGGAATACAAATTCCTTCTCGTAAAAAAGCAGAAGATACCTCCATCTCTAAATCGCAAATAGCAAATTTAAAACCATCGGAACTGATAAGTCGAACTTTACCTTCTTCGGTCTTAAAAATATAAGCCACTCGACCATAATTTCTAACACACTCTTCCTCAATCGAGTATGAAATTTGATCCAATGCGTAGAGAAGCTTAAACTGATCTATAACGCCTCGATTATCTGTTTGAAAGACAGGTTTTTCCCACCATTGATAATCCTTAAAAAGAGGGATTTTCATAGAGAATCGGTCCCTCTCTCCAGCAATGACGTGACAATACTGATCCTTAGACTCTAATCTCACCATACCCTCTGGGATCTCTCTTGCTAGATCCATAAAAATTTTTGCTGGCAGGTGAATGACTCCCTCTTCCATTATTTCCGCACTGAAATTAGCATAAATAGCTAAAATACGATCGTGAGCATGAAGGGTCACATTTTTCTTCTCAGCATCTACCTTTAGAGAAAGAAAAGAAACCGTTTTATCTGATAGTGCTCCACTGATTCTATTAATCGAAGATTGCAGTAAAAGTTTACTGGTTTTAAATTTCATTTGTTGATTTCCCCCCACATTATTTTTATCAAACCCAGAGGTATATTTATAGTCTTTATTTAACTTTTGTTTTTTGAAAAATCTGAATACAAAAATCTCGTTTATTTAAATGTTCTCTCCTCCTATTTTATTAAATATTTTTATAGTTATACTTTAGTAGTAGTAGTTGCTTGTGAATAAAATTTCTCTTTATTTTTTACAACAGTAATTATCGTTAGTTGAACTCAATTTTTATTGTTAATATTTTGTGGAAAAAAGGGGGATAGTATTGTTAATTTTTTTATGCTTCTATTTCTCGACACATTTTTTAAACGCTTTTTAAACAGCTTATTAGAACAGTTTATAACAGCATATCCACAGTTTAATCCACAGCATGAAGTTGTAAGTTAATTCAAAAAAAATTATTGAAGTTGTTCAATTTGGCGTTGAATTGAATCAAGACGAAGTTTTAGATCTGTATTTTCTTTTTTTTCATCATCAATTTTTCTAACAGCATACATAACCGTAGTATGGTCTTTGCCACCAAAGCGTTCAGCTATTTCTGGAAAGGAATATGTTGTAAATTGTCTTGAAAAATACATAGCAACTTGTCTTGGTACTGTAAGAGCACGTTGTCTTTTTTTAGATTTTAAATCCGATATTTTAATTTTAAAATAATCAGCGACAACTTTTTGAATATTGTCTATAGAAATTTTTCTCGAAGGTTCTCCAAGAATGTCTTTAAAAGTATCTCTTGCTAAAGACATATCGATTGGTCGAGCATGTAAGCAAGAGTACGCAGTCATACGGTGAAGGGCTCCTTCAAGTTCTCTAACATTTTTTTTGATTTGATTAGCGATGTAGAGACACACGTCTTCTGAAAGTTTTATTCCTAGTTGATCAGCTTTACTGTAAAGAATTGCCATACGATGTTCAACATCTGGTGGTTGAATATCAGCAATTAAACCCCATTGAAATCTGTTGCGAAGTCTTTCACCAATATCTGGGATGTCTCGTGGAAATAAATCGGATGTGATCACCAACTGTTTTTTTGCTTCATAGAGAGTGTTAAAAGTGTGAAAAAATTCTTCCTGAGTTCTTTCTTTTCCTGAAATAAACTGAATATCATCAATTAAAAAAACATCACAGAAACGGTATTTTTGTCTAAATTCCCACATTTTATTGAAGCGAAGACAATAAATTAATTCATTCATAAATCGTTCGCTGGAGATATAAATAATTACCGCAGAAGGATTTTTTTCAAAAATTTTATTTCCAACCGCATGAAGTAAATGTGTTTTACCTAATCCGGTACTTCCGTAAATGAAAAGAGGATTATATGTTTTTCCCGGTTCATCAGCGACGGCAAGACAAGTTGCCATAGCAAATTGATTCGAAGGACCTTTAACAAAAGTTTCAAAGGTATAATTTCGATTCAAATTTGTTTTTGTAATAGGAACTTGATTTAATTCAAAAGCTTTTTTCTTTTGTAAAAATTCTTTTTCAATCGTTTTTTCTATTTCAACACCATCGAATTCTTTTTCTTTTAAAACTTGAGAAGAAAAGTCAATATCCTTTTCCTGTGGATTTTGATTCCATTCGTGTAAAAGCTCGATCATCGTTTCATTATTAAGGGGACTGTTATCTAAATTAAATTTAAAATCTACGTGATCAATACCGAGCACATTTTTTGCCTTTTTAAAAGAATCTTTGAAATGGGAATTTAGCTCTTCGATAAAAAGAGTGTTAGGGACACTTAAATGAACTTGATCATTTTGTAAGTGAGAAAATTTAATAGGGCTAATCCATTTAGAAAACTCACTATCAGGAATAAATGATTTCAGTTCAGAGCAAAAAGTATCCCAAAAAATTTCTTTTTTACCATCTTCTTTAGTTTGTTTATTTTCCGAATGCAAAAAACCCTCACTTGATATAAAATTCTTATTTAAATTTTTATTTATGAAGAAAATATTTGTATTTAATGAGCTATAAAAAGTAACATGTTTTTTTTAGATCGACAACGCCAATCGTTTTTAATGAATTTATGAAAAACAAAAGTTTTTTTAAAATTTTTTCTTTATTATTATCTCTCAAAATAGAGTTTGTTTCTTTAGTTGTTATATCTGTTTTAATATATAAAAAACATTATCAATATAAGCTGTTTAATATAGATATTCTTTTGATATTTATGTTTATAATTGTTTTTATATTAATAAAAAATTTTTTAGTTATATTTAGATATTTAAAAAATAATGAATAACGATTTAATTTTAGGTTTTTTTTTAGTTATTATTTATATTGTGTTTTTTTATATATTATCAATAAAAATATTTTCTGATTATTTTTTAGGCAGAAAAAACTTTGCCCTTAAAAAATATATATTCTTTTTATTTTTTAAATGGGGGATTTTTTTGATTACGATTTTTATTCCCATTTCATTCGGAAAGGTTGAAAAATTAGAATTTATCAAAGGAAATATATTGGGAATATTTTTTTCTCATGTAATAATTATTATTCATTATTTTCTTGCTTTTCATAAGAACCAAATATACAAAAAATAATTCAGGTATTTTTTTGTTTTGTTGAAAATATTTAGGTAGTCGTAGATGTTCTTAGTTTTAGCATTTTTTCTTCTTACATTTTCCACGAATTTATTAGCATCATCTAAAGCTGGCGTAGACTTTATTGACTACTACCATATCTTCCTTCATTTGATAGGATTTCATGCACAGGATATTGAAAAATGGGTTCCTGTTATTGGGACTTTATTTATTACGGGCCTCATCCTTTTTATTGGAATTCAATATAAGAGCAAAATAAATAAATCTATTCATAATGATCAGATTTATCCAGATGGAAAAATGAGTATTATTTCTATTTTTGATTCTATTTTAGATTTTATTTATGATTTATCTGAATCTATGATTGGCCACCATTTCAAAAATTATTTTCCTTTATTATCTTCTATTTTTATTTTTATATTACTTTGTAATCTTTCGGGTTTAGTTCCTGGGTTTCACCCAGCTACGATTTCAATTGATACGAATCTCGCAATTGGTTTAGTGGTATTTTTTATGTACAACTATGCAGGCTTTAAAGAACATGGAGTAAGTTATCTAAAACAATTACTAGGTCCAGTGGCATTTATTGCTCCCTTATTTTTAGTTATTGAATTGGTATCTCATATGGCTCGACCATTTTCATTAGCTTTAAGACTAATGGCGAATATTTATGGGGACCATTTAATTTTATCTATTTTTACTTGGCTAACATATTTAGTTATTCCGGGGTTTTTAATGTTTTTTGGGCTTTTAGTCGCCGTTGTACAGAGCTTTGTTTTTACGCTATTGACTGGAATTTACATCAGCATGGCAACGTCACATGATCATTAAAGTGTAGATTATTTGTGTTTAACTTTTTAAACTAGAGGAGAGAAAATGAGATTAAGTCGTGTGTTAAATGAGATGTGTGCTTTTGGGGCTGCGGTTATGGCAACATCATTACTAGCGGAAGAAGCCACAACAGGTGCTGCTGTTGCAGGAAATTTTTCTGTAGGAATGGGTTTAATCGCTCTTGCCTCTGGTCTTGCTATTGGTTTAGCAGCTTTAGGTGCAGCAACAGGACAAGGCAAAGCCGTAAGTTCAGCTGTAGATGGAATCGCAAGAAACCCTTCTTCTAAGGATCAAGTTTTCACTCCAATGATTCTTGGTCTGGTTTTTATGGAGTTCCAAGCTTTGATGGGTTTTATTATCGCCATTCTTTTGTGGTTTACAAAATAATAAAATCGAAAGAAAAATATATTAAAAAGGGAATAAATTTATTTATTCCCTTTTTTTGTTTCACGTGAAACATGGGGAATGAATAGGTAAGTTTTTATGTGAATAGGAAAGTTCTGCATTTGACAGTGGGGTGAGTAGGAAAATAATTCCTGATCATGGGAAAAATGTTCCACGTGAAACATTTCATGACGCATTGTTCCACGTGAAACATTCTGGAGGATTAAAAATAGAAAAATGTTTCACGTGGAACATTTTTCATGTTTGTTTATGTTTTTTTAACTGCTATAATTTTTTAGAATTTTTGAATACACTTTTCTTGTGGAGTTTAAAGTTTTTTGATGGAAAGAGTTTTTGCTATATCAAATCAAAAGGGCGGGGTGGGAAAAACAACCACGGCGGTGAATCTATCGGCATGTTTTGCAGCAGCAGAGAAAAAAGTCCTAATTATTGACTTAGACCCACAAGCAAATGCAACATCGGGCTTAGGTATTTCTCAAGAAGAACTGGAAGGTTCAATGTATGATGTTCTTGTCGATGAAAAACCAATTAAAGATATTATTTTACAAACAGAGTTGAAATATTTGGATGTAGCCCCAGCAACAAAAGATCTTGTTGGGGCAGAAGTTGAATTGGTTAATTCGATTGGGAGAGAATATAAATTAAAAGAAGCAATTCAGCAGATAGGACATGCTTATGATTTTATCTTTATCGACTGTCCCCCAGCTTTAGGTCTTTTGACGGTAAACGCACTTACGGGTTCTAATGGGGTTATTATTCCTCTCCAGTGCGAATATTATGCGATGGAGGGTCTCTCGCAATTAATGGCTACAATAAAAATAATTCAAAAAAGATTAAATCCAAATTTACTACTCGATGGAATTATTCTTACTATGTACGACCGGAGAAATAATTTAAGTTTTCAGGTAGAAGACGAAATAAAAAAGCATTTCAAAAATGAACTCATCTATCCCTTTATTCCAAGAAATGTAAAACTATCAGAGGCTCCATCACACGGAAAACCCATTATCCTTTATGACATCAATAGTAGTGGAGCGGCTGCGTATATGGATGTATCAAGAAATTTGTTAAAGCGATTTGATTATTCGTCTAGTCAAGAGAGTAAAAAAGAGCTTATTCAGTCAAAAGAAGGTCATACATTTAGTTAAGAAATAAGCGGAGGGGATTTTTGTGGAAACAAAGCAACAGGGAACAGCTAAAAAAACATCTTTAGGAAAAGGATTAGGATCTTTACTGGGGGAGGTGAATACTGTTTCTAATTTTGAGAATAATTATGTCAAAAAAATTCCCATCAAAAATATTTTTCCAAATCCTAAACAACCAAGAAAAGTATTTGATCAAGATTCTCTTAAAGAATTATCAGAGAGTATTAAAGTAGACGGGATTGTCCAGCCTATTTTAGTTTCTAAGTCAGATGAATATGGGAAATATAAAATTATTGCGGGAGAGCGGCGATGGCGGGCTGCGATGCTTGCTGGGATGGAGGAAGTCCCTGCAATTGAAAGAGAGGGTACTCCGGAAGAAAACTTAAGAATAGCCCTTATTGAAAATATCCAAAGAAAAGATTTAAATGTTATTGAAGAAGCAGAGGCAATCAAATCTCTTATTGAGGAGTTTCATCTTACCCAAGAACAATGTTCAGATAAGATTGGTAAAGAACGCTCAACGGTAACTAATCTACTCAGGATGTTGGATCTTCCTAGGGAAGTCCAACAAGATATTTTAGAAGCAAGAATGTCGATGGGTCAGGGAAGAGCACTTTTAGCTTTAGAGGATAAAAAATTAATTCTTCGAGCAAGAGATATTATTGTTTCTAAGCAACTAAATGTTAGACAGACAGAACAGTATGTTAAACATTTAAAATCATCATCAGCACATCCGGAGGATAGTAAGCAGGATGCAAGTCGAGAGGGTAACCCTGATTTAGAATATATTGCAGAGACGCTCAGAAG